>DATCTV010000060.1 GCA_036567785.1 Desulfomonilia bacterium
CCCATGGAAACCTTCCTGGAAAATCTGCCCTTGGCAAAAGACAAAATCTTGGATATGAAGTTCGATCTGGCAGCTTAAACTTAATCGTACAAACATCCCCTCGGAAAGGAGAGCTGTCAGATCAGGTCGGAGCTACTACATTTTAATCTTTTCCTCAATATTATTTTTCTTGGTTTTAACTGCCCATCATCTGCCAGCTTTCTCAGCAGAGAAAACAAAAGCTTTAGAAACTGAACTTTTTCCATTAGGGTTGATAACTCCGCAGGTAGGATTTGATGGAAAAAACAAGGCTGGTCGTATAAAATATACAAGTAATCTTTTATCATATTTCAAACAAATCAATAATCAAATCCCTAATCTTTCACCATCTCAAAAAGAATGGCTCGTAAATGAACTCGATGAATGCAGTAGGCAAATGTGATGAATAAAAGATATAGGCAGGTTTTAGGATCTAAAGAATATTCAACATATACCGTTAAGAAGCAAAAGGTGCCTAGCCTTGAACCATTACAAATCGACTAATTTATCCCATTCAAGGTTTGTCCATTTATGAAGGGATAAAAAGGAGTTTTTGCAGGCCATGTGGCCCCGGACTTTATTTGTTTATCGTCAGGGTTTATGGATTCTTCAAGGAAAAACACTGATTCGGGTAATCAATTATCAGTCTGAACTGGTTCATGAAATTTTTCACTCCCAGCAGAATTACTCCAAGGTTGGGCATAAAATCTATCGGGGTATCGTTGATTGTATGAACTATAACACTGTTGCTGTTATTAGCGAATATTTCGATTCTGGTAAGATGAGAGTATGCGATAGTCATTCCATTTCCTGTGCCGATATGCTTGGTCGCTCCTGCCGTCAGGTTATGGCCAAGCTGGTTTGCATAGGCGGCAGGAATTGCACATTCATCGGCGCCAGTATCAATCAATCCCCAGACTCTCAGAGATTGTCCAGTTGCAGGATTTGTTATTCTTATGGGAAGCATCGGCCGGGCAATGCCTCCCTGCAAATGCGAAATAAAAGGATAATTAACAATAGGCATCAATAAATCTGGGTGATATTCCCTTTAGGGATAAATACAATAACAGGCTCGGCAATTCCTTTTTTGCTTGCGGCTTTCATAACCCTCTCAGGGTCATTTCCCGCAGCAACAACATGCCTGCTTGTAAAGCCTTCCATTGCTACAAACTTTCCTTCGTATTTTTTATCCACAATCAATGCATGCTTGCTGTCTTCGGTTTTCATAATATACCTCGCTCAACTATCAGCTGATAACGATAATACATTATATCAATTAACAGCTCAAAACAACAATCAAGCTAGGATTGTTCAATCGTACAAATTTAGAAACAGAAGAGGGGTTAGCCCCCAACAATTGACAAAAGTCGTGAAATCGAATCACTGTTTTTTCCAGCAAGAGTGTTCTTTTATTTTTATTGGCAACTTGTCATCAGATGGAGATCGTTTTCTTAAACAAATTGTTTTATAATAAAGTTAGAAGCGATTATAAATACAGGGCGTAAGAACAAGGTGTTGCTGTAAAGCAACGTGATCAGGTGAAAATAATATTTCCGGTTTATATTCAAGATGATGTCGAGGAGGCCAGGAGAAAATGGGGTCTCGTGCATCTTGTTTCGCTCCTCGAGCCGAAGGCGGAGAGAAAGCGACGCAGGCATACTTTAACGTATGTCGAGGAGCATTCCGACGCAGCCGACAAGACAGGGCTTGAATAGAAACCGGGAGAAAAAGAGGAGGGATTATGTCTGTTAATACCGTCGAAGGAAAAGATAAGGGCAAGGTAATGCTCTACGCGCTCAGCACATGCGGCTGGTGCAAGAAGACCAAGGGTCTTCTGAACGAACTGGGAGTGGCTTACTCCTACACCGATGTCGATACTCTTACAGGCGCCGAAAGGGAAAGCGTCATGGATGAAGTCAGAAAATGGAATTCCGCCTGTTCGTTCCCTACCCTAGTTATCAACGGCAGCAACCGCATAGTCGGATTCCAGGAAGATGAGATAAGGAACATCCTGAAATGATCAACAGCTCTAAAGCCCAGGCCCTGCTTAATAAACTGAAGGCCGATGCGAAATCTGGCGGCTACATCATCAATCCCGATGATGAATTCACGCTGTCGCTGGCCGAAGGGCTGCTTACAAACGAGGAGCGCTACGGGTATCAGGCCTGCCCGTGCAGGCTCGCCTCCGGCAGCATAGAAGATGACAGGGACATGATATGTCCCTGTGATTACAGGGACACGGACCTGAGCGATTACGGGGCCTGCTACTGCGCACTTTATATAACCGAAGAAGTTGCAGCAGGGACTAAAAAGCTTTCCTCGATACCGGACAGGAGGCTTTTTGAAAAGGAGAAGATTAAAAAACCGGCTGCATCAGGAGCGCCAAATAAAGAGCTGCCCTATCCTGTCTGGCGGTGCAAAGTATGCGGATATCTGTGCGCGAGAGACAATCCGCCGGGGGTATGTCCCGTCTGCAAGGCAAAATCGGACCGCTTCGAGAGGTTCATGTAGCAGGCGCTTTTTCAGGTCCTCCGGATCATTCCGGCTTTATTCCTTTTAAATTCTTGTCTTCGACAAGGTCCTGCAGAATCTCCTGCAGATAAGGCCTGTCACGATGGCCTGTGTATTTCGCCGGGAACTTTATCAGACGCACCTCGGCATACTTCGATATGCCGCCGTCCTTCATGTCCTGATAGTCCTTGAGCAGGCGCCTGTCCAGCTTGCTCCTGAATTTCTCAAGGTCCAGGACATTGAAAAATTTGGTCAGAACAAGCGCTATCCTCATGTCCTTATCGAGCACGCTGTTGTCTATATACGGCAGGTCATAAAAGGTTATGTAGAAGCTCGGTGCCTTGAACCCCTGATCTGCGGCCTTGCTCTTTTTATAGTCGAGCGTCAGGTCGATGACACCATCATGCATGACCTCGGGCTTGATCTCGACCGGAAAATCATCTGCCTTGCCAGCGGGCACATCATCCGGAATCACCTGTATGGTGCCGTCTTCCATCTGCATTATGACGACGCGTCTTACCTCGCTGCCCGAAAGAGATGCAAGGGCATTAAGCTGCTTGATTGAAAGATTCTTCCCGATGCGCCTCAGGTCGTTTCTCATGAGAAACATTTCGCCCCTGAGCTCGGCAGGATACTTACCGTCATAAACCTCTTTCGTCATCTCGTTGTCGAGGTCTTCAAATAAAGGCTTGATGTCTATCGTATCGAAGTTGCGGCTCAACAGATCAAGAAACATGACCTGCTGTTTTACAGCGCGGATACTGGTCGGCTCTCCCTTAAGTCCGCCCTCTTTCTGGAACATGGCGTTAAAGAGCATGCCGAACATGGTGGCCCTGATGTTGTTGTCAGAGCTTTCGCGCTCGGCCATGATCTTCGTATAAACCTCGCGCATTTCGGATGCCTTTGCAATCTGCGCCTGCTGGTGGTTGTACATGGTTCCGACTATGGCGACAGTCGCTGCAATGATGGCAGGCCCGAGCGCCTGCATGATATCCCAGAGATCCTTTTTCTGCTTTACATTATCGGACATGATAAAACCTCATCTGAGATTGCAGGATAATATGAAGATGTCTGGCGCTTATTATAACACCGCTATTTATCGAGCTGGAAGTCTCTGCGAGTGTCGCCCGGGGCCACCTGGACCTTGAATTCCTTTGTACCGATAATCATAAGATAGCTTCCAAGCTTGATGTCCTTGAATGCATAGTTTCCCTTGCTGTCAGAACTGACGCTTGCAGCAACCTTGCCGTCTTTGGCGTCCTTCAGTTCCATCTTGATCTCGACGGGTTTGCCGCTCTTATCCGTTACGATGCCGTAAAGGTCTGCTGCCAGAAGCGTTGTGCTGAACATGATTCCTAACATTACGACTATGGCAATTGTAAGCTTTTTCATTTCTATCCTCCAGAAACAGAATTGTTTTGCCTTAAAAAAGGCAATCGGGAATCTTAAATTCCTATTACACATTTTCATTAAGATGCACAATCCCTGCCTGAACAACATTATATGCTCAAAAGAGGATCAGGGCTTTATGCCGCCTATATCCGCAAGTAATTTCAGCAGAGCGGGAGATACTTTATAATCAGGAAGCTCTTCCCTGAATTCAACAGGTTCGCATTCAAGCATCCGGCTGAAGAATCTGAAAATAAAATTTGTACTGATTGCCAGACCCGCTTCATCCACCTTGTCGCAGGTATCGACAGGCTTGTTGTAATAGATGTCATAAGCCCAGGGCCAGCACAGGGTAAGTTCATCATCGATCCAGAATTTCGCATCGGTCCTGAGCCCATTAGAGAGCAGCGAAGCTGTTTTTGCCGGGATGAAAAATATATTCATAGCCTGCTTGCCTGTTTCTCTTTTTGCCTCGGTGAAAGCTCTCTGACTTGCCTTGGTGGGTGAGACGACAAACAATATAAAAGGATGCTCGGGGCTTGAAGCATTGCTCTGTACCATATCAAGGTTCAATATCATCAACGTATCAAGAAGTTCGCCAGATTGCTTACTTTTCCAATGATTGTACGATGAGCCCAGATAACCCGATTCCTCTCCATTAAATGCGATGAATTTTATTGTATAAGGGGCGGGATTAGCCGAAAAATATCGGGCAAACTCAAGCAGGACCGCTATTCCTGTTGCATTATCCACAGCACCGGGAACTCCTTTTTCCGTATCGAAATGGGCGCAGACGATAATAATAAGGTCGTGATATGCAGTTCCCGGACATATGCCTGCGACATTTCTGTTAAGGTTTCCGTAGCCGTCGGGGAAATACTCGAAATGAACATTTTCAAGACCATATTCAATCAGTCTGTCCCGGATATACAGTGAAGCAACTATATTGCCTGGTTCATCAATATTCCGCGAGCCTATCTCACCTGCCAGCTTCGTCACATGAAAATAAAGCTCCGCAGGATCAAACGGGCCCGTACCGGTGCCGCAGCCCCTCATTGAGCCAAGGCTTAAAAGAGCCGCCAGTGCGATCATTAAAACAAGACCGTTCCTGCTTACAGATTTAACTCTCATCAGACACCCCCTGCAGTTCAAAATAGAAAAAGAAATCCTTATAATGTCCGTTAAGAAAACGGGTTATACAACTCAAGATGCGTCGATATTCATTTTCCTTTAAACCTGAATATCCAGTACACAAAGGCTTGGCTCGCAACAACGACAGGTACAAGCACCGCGGCCACGGCAGTCATTATTATGAGCGTGTTCCGGCCTGAAGATGAGTTATGAATACTAAGGCTTGCAGCCTTTTCAAATGAAGACGGAAGCAGGTCCGGGTAAAGGCCGGCCAGAGCGCTTATTAATAAAAGCATGATTGCAGAAATTGAAAAGAAGAATGAGACACCGGGTCTGCCCTTTACAATAAATATGCGAATGCAAAGAAAGCTGGCAACCATGACAGCCGGGATAATGAAAAGAACCGGATTCGCCAGGTAATTCAGATGCAGGGATGTGAACATAGGGGTTTCGATAATGAATAAAACCAGAAGAGCAAGTGCAATAAACCACGACATCACCATTGTTCTTTCGGCCCTCTTTTTCAGATCGTCTTCAGAATACATGCTTATCCAGATGCTGCCGTGAAGGATGCAGATAACAACCATTACGGTTCCCGTAAGAACGGAAAAGGGATTTATAAGGTCTAAAATACCGCCCCTGTATCCCGCCCCGTCAAATGCTATTCCCTGAAAGACGTTCCCGAAGATAAGCCCGAAGACAAAAGGAGCGGTAATGCTTCCGATAAAAAATATCATGCCCCATGTTTTGACCCATAGGAAACTTTTCCCCTCATATATGAATTCAAGGGATACACCCCTTAGAATGAGAGAGAAAAGAAGGACCGCGAACAGAATGTACATGAAGCTGAAAAGGCCTGCATAAACAGCAGGGAATGCCGCGAAGGTGGCGCCGCCCGCAGCGACGAGCCACACCTCGTTTCCGTCCCACAAAGGGGCGATTGAACTTATTACAGCGGATTTCTCTTTATCGCTCCTGCCTATGAACGGATACAATATGCCTGCACCCAGATCGAACCCGTCGGTTGCAAGCCAGAGCGCCCAGAGTATACCCCAGATAAAGAACCAGAGGGATTCAAGGCTCATGATGCCGCCCCCTTTGCCGGGGCAATCTCAGGCCCTTTGCGTGCGGACTTTGCAAGAAGGAAGATATCAAGCGCTGCGAGCAGTCCGTAAATGAAAACAAAGCTGATGATGGTAAACATTACCTGTCCGGAGCCCACCGACGGCGATACCGCGTCTGTTGTCCGCATGACCCGGTAGACAATCCAGGGCTGCCTGCCCATTTCGGCGACAATCCATCCGAGTTCGGCCGCAATGTATGGTAACGGTATTACAAATGGGAGCAGCTTTAAAAACCAGGACCACCTGCCGGCCCTGCCTGTGAATGCAATGAAAACAGACACGGCGCTTAAGAGCATGAACAGCATGCCGAGACCGACCATCAGCCTGAACCCTGCGAATACGGGCAGCACCGGCGGCCTGTCCTCTTTCGGCCAGTCGCGAAGTCCCTTGACCTCGGCATTAAAATCTTTGAATGACAGGAAGCTGACCATTCCCGGGATCCCG
Organism: Desulfomonilia bacterium; assembly: GCA_036567785.1. NCBI lineage: Bacteria > Pseudomonadati > Thermodesulfobacteriota > Desulfomonilia > Desulfomonilia bacterium. The sequence goes on from DATCTV010000060.1 coordinate 6,618, forward strand.
AAGAGTTCGACGACATTTCTGGAATTTTCCTCATCAGGAAAGACAAACAGATAAAAGGGGACATTTCTTGCCGTCTCCCAGTGAGATTCCATTGCGGCCAGTTTCTCGGGCTGAACCTTTGCAATCTCACCGCCTGCGAAATCTCCCATCACAAATACCAGGAAAGAACTGGCAAGCCCGAACACGGCTGCGATTTTAAACGACGAGGTGAAAACTTCCGTCTCATTTTTTCTGAGGAGGTGCCACGCGGATATGCCTAGGACAAAAAACGATGCAGTAGTAAAACCTGCCAGCATGGTGTGCAGAAACTTGGACCAGCTGTATGAGTTTGTGAGAAATACCGTGAAGTCAGTCATTATTGCACGGCCGTTTTGTATTTCGTAACCCACCGGGTGCTGCATCCAGCCGTTTGCAAACAATATCCAGAAAGCGGAAAGGTTGACGGCAAAGGCCACGATCCAGATAGAGGCGACGTGCAGTTTCTTCGATATCCTGCCCCGGCCGAATATCCAGAGGCCTATGAAGATGCTCTCCAGGAAAAACGCCGCGAATGCCTCTATCGCGAGCGGGGCGCCGAATATGTCGCCTACATAAGCGGAGTATCTGGCCCAGTTCATGCCGAACTGGAATTCCATGGTGAGGCCCGTCACCACACCCAGCGCAAAGTTGATGATGAAGAGCTTGCCCCAGAACTTCGCCATGCGCTCATACATTTCGTTGCCGGTCGTGAGATGTCTTGTTTCCATAAATGCTACAATCGGGGCCAATCCGAGGGTAAGCGGAACAAACAGGAAATGAAATATCGCCGTCATAGCAAACTGAAATCTGGCGAGAGAGATTATATCCATGAATTATATTGTAATGATTTTGAAACGATATGCCAGAAGAAAAAATGGTTTTGACTAAAACGCAGCCGATTGCAGTTTGGTCTTGACTAAAACGCAATGTCCTTCAAAATAGTCGATAGTAAATTCGTAATTCTTCCAGCAGGAGAGAAAATCAGATGAGCAGTTCAACCTCTGTTAATGCAGTTTGGCTAGGGACCGCAGGGCTCTTTGTGTCCGACGGCGAGACTGCGTTTTATATAGATCCTTATGTAAGCAGGATCTCGGCGTTCAGTGTGTTCGGCGGAAGGAAGATCAGTCCGGATATCAAGAGCATTGATACATGCATAAGCCGTACATCAGGGCAGAATGCAGCAGCTGTCATGATTGGACATTCCCACTTCGATCACCTGCTGGATGCGCCTGAATTCGCCCGAAAAACCGGGGCAATGCTTATCGGGTCAGAAAGCACGGCCAATGTCGGCTATGGAGCAGGCCTGCCTCAAGATAGAATCAGGGTCATAAAAAACGGCGATGCAATTGCTCTCGGCGCATTCAACATCAGATTCATCGAAGGCATCCACGGTCCAGCCTTTCTTGGCAGAATACCTTATCCGGGCGTCATTGAAAAACCGTTCGCCCCGCCCGTAAAAGCCTCTGATTACAGGCTGGGAGGGTTTTATGGTATGGTTGTAAGCCATCCGCTGGGCACATTCATACATCACGGAAGCGCGGGCTGGATACCCGGAATGTACGACGGGATAAAGGCGCATACCATTTTTCTGTGCCTTGCGGGCAGGAAAAACACCAGGTCATATATTGAAGAAACTGTATTGAAAACAGGGGCAAAAAGAATAATCCCCGTACACCACGACTGGTTTTTCTCTCCGTTTGAAAAAGGGGTGCACCTGCTCAAAGGAGTGGGTATCGATGAATTCATATCTGAGGCCATGAAGACTGTCCCTGAGACAGAGGTAAGGTTTGTGCCTGCACTCATGAGTTTCAGGGTATTCTGATGAAAAAACCGGGTTGCAAAAAGAGAAACGTCCACGACGCATTCTTCATGCAGATGGCTGCCTCATGCGGGTCGGACGAATCAGGCACAAGGGATTTTGAAAAAAAGAATGAGGAACTCTTGGCATCATGGCTCGAATATAACGCCAGCCACGGTGAAAAAATGCGAAAAAAATCCTTCTCGCCCAAAAAGAAACAATAGCTTTTTTATCGGAATTTATTTTATAGGCATCTGCTAATGTCCTTTAATGAAGAAAATCCTGTTTTAATGAAAAAGAGGTGGATCATCGCCGCAGCAGGCGTGATTGTTCAGCTCTGCCTGGGGACCGTATATGCCTGGTCGATATTTAAAAAGCCCATGATGGCCGCACATGGCTGGTCGGAAACCGCGACACAGGCCGCCTTCATGATACAATCCCTTTGCTTTTCCATATCGGTCGCCCTGGGCGGGGCGCTCATCGACAGGAAAGGGCCCAGGTTTACAGGACTTGCGGGAGGAGTGCTTTTCGGCTCCGGTCTTCTGCTGGCGGCCTATGCAAATCTGACAGGTAACATATGGCTCCTTTACATTGCCTATGGAATGATTGTGGGACTTGGCGGAGGACTGGGCTACACCGTCCCCATAACAACCCTTATAAAATGGTTCCCTGACAGGCGCGGTCTTGTAACGGGGCTTGCAGTAATGGGCTACGGCTTCGGATCGTTTATCATGGGAAATCTGGCACCCAGGGCAATACTTGATTCCGGCCTGGAAAAGACATTCACCTTATGGGGGCTTATAAGCATCATACTCGTTCCCTCCGGAATTTTGCTGATTAAAAACCCGCCTTCAGGCTGGATGTCTCAATACGCACCATCCGGAAATCCTCACATACTTGCCGATTCCTCTTCATTCACGTTCGGCGAAGCCATAAGAACCTGGCAATACTGGGCCCTCTGGCTCATGCTCTTTCTGAATGTAACAGCCGGACTGGGTCTTATTTCTCAGCTCTCACCCATTGCACAGGACATCATAAGACAGGGTCTGAGCGGAGCCGTCACGGAGGATAGGCTCAAAGGCATCTATATACTCTCGGGCACCATTGTTGCGGTCGCATCAATCTTCAACGGGCTGGGTAGGTTTGTATGGGCATGGCTTTCCGACCTGACTGGAAGAAGAGCTGTGTTCGTGATCATCTTTCTGACAGAGGCCGCAGGCTATGCCGTCATCGGCCATTCCACCGGCGGCCTTATGTTCACATGCATCGCCTGCTATCTGCTCGCATGCTATGGCGGCATGTTCGCCACATTCCCCGCCTTTGTCGCAGATATGTTCGGCCCCGCCTACATAGGCAGAATCTATGGCGTGATTTTCACTGCAGTCGGCCTTGCCGGGGTTTGCGGCCCCTATCTCTTTGCCAGGATCAAGATGGTGACCGGCAGCTTCCAGACAGCACTCTACATAGAATCGGTAATCCTTGCGGCAGGGCTGCTGCTGATAGCGGTTTTCAGAAGGCCGTTACGGAAAATCCAAATCAAATAGCTTTATCACCCGGGAAATATTACTCGGTCATTAATAAGAAGGCGGCATCCGTTTTGGATACCGCCCCTGAAGCATATTAGGATCCTGATCCGTTTTGAAATCCTACAACCGTACAGGCTCATACTTTTCAGAATAGGTCCCGTCTCCCAGTTGGCCGTAGTTGTTATAACCCCAGGCCCACAATGTGTCATCATCCCTGATGGCCTGATTGAAGTAAAGCCCGGATACGACAATGTTCCAATCGGTGTCTGAACTTATGAGAACAGGCTCATCCCTCTGGATATCAGTCCCGTCACCGACCTGGCCGTAAATGTTGTAACCCCATCCCCATAGGGTGCCGTTCTTCTTTATCGCCGCAGTATGATAGTATCCGGCGGAAACGATATCCCAATCGTTGTCCGACCCTATGCGCGTTGGCACGCTCCTGTCCGTGGTGGTGCCGTCTCCGAGTTCTCCATATCCGTTGTAGCCCCAGGCCCACAGCGAACCATCGGCCTTAACTGCTACCGTATGATATACGTTGGCTGCCGCGACAGACCAGTCTGTATCCATGCCTATAGGGGTGGGAACTTTTTTGTTTATGGCTGTTCCATCCCCGAGCTGATAACGATTATTGCGCCCCCAGGCCCACAACGAACCGTCTTTTTTAATCGCAATGGTATGATAATAACCGGCAAATACGGCTGCCCAGTTTGTATCTGTACCTATTCGGACAGGGATGTTTTTACTATCGGTTGTACCATCACCGAGCTGGCCGAAATTATTGTTTCCCCAGGCCCACAGAGAACCGTCGGTCTTGATCGCAACCGTATGATAACCGCCGGCAGATACACTTGCCCAATTAGTATTCGTGCCTATTTGAACGGGTATGTTCTTTGAGATATTCGTACCATCCCCGAGCTGGCCATCTGCATTTTTCCCCCAGGCCCAGAGAGAGCCATTGGTCTTAATAGCCAATGTGTGTAATCCGCCACCCGATACGCTAGCCCAGTTATTGTCTGTTCCTATCCGTGTGGGCAATGGCTTTCCTATATAAGTTCCGTCTCCAAGCGTACCATCGCCATTGTAACCCCAGGCCCAGAGAGAGCCGTCGGTCTTGATCGCAACCGTATGTTCACCGCCTGCAGATACGCTTTTCCAGTCAACAGTGACTGTCTCAAGAATGGTTACCGTGCATGTATCAGTCGATGTCAGGCCGTCGGAATCAGTAACCGTAAGCATAAAAGTCAGCACTGATCCGCGCTCAACACAAGCATTGAACTGCACTGTCATCATATCGGTAAAGCCCAGATTTACCGCTGGTCCGCCCGTCTGCTCCCAATGATAGGAAAGCGTGTCATTCTCAGGGTCTGATGAGCCGGAACCGTCAAGGGTTACATCCGAAGCCGCATATACCGACTGGTCAGGGCCTGCATTTGCTACAGGGGGACTCTTTACGAATATCTTCCATGTCTGGGTATCCGTCCCTAAAAAACTTCTGGCTTTGACTGTAAGCGTATGGTTCCCGACTGTTTCAGCCCGATATATATAAAAGCTCTCCGAGTTCGATATGGCAGTGCCGTCAAGTGTCCATGTATATGTAGCGTTGGACGGGAATACTGTTATTCTGAAAGTTGTTTCATTATATAATGCCGTTGTAACATTGTTTGAAACCGGTGTTATGGATTTAATGCACCCGGCAAGCATGGCCGCTAACAGAATAAACATCAGGAATAATGCTGATTTCCTCATTGTAGCCCCCTCAATGGTATAAGTTAAGTTGATGCTTTTATTATATTTGATGATTTCTGTTTTATAATATAGTTTGCCAGGCGAATCAATATATTATAAATCTCCTTATTTCCCTCTATCAGGTATCCCTGCTTCTTTTCTTATCTTTCCCACATCAAGGTTCCCGGCCCATTCGGGAAGGTTTGACCAGACTTCATGGAACCCGAACCCGCCTTCAGTCATTTCCTTCAGGGCCTCTTCCTTTGACCAGCCCTGAACCGCCATGCGATAGACCGCGCACATCGTGCCCGTGCGGTCGGCACCGTGCTGGCAATGGACCAGGACCGGTGTTTTCTTCGGGTCTGTCACTATCTTCAGAAATTTAACGGCATCCTCGTTCTCCGCATGCCATGATTTCATGTAGATATGCTCATATTCGAGGTCTGAGCCCTTCAGCAATGAAGAATCAGTGTGAAATGTCCTCAGGTTTACAACTGTCTTTATGCCCAGCTTTCTGAGGTTTTTGAAACCTTCGGCCGTAGGCTGCTCGCTTCTGTAAAGAGTATCACTGACCTTGAAGAGATTCTGCACCCCATCAATTTTTACAGGCTGTGCCCATTTCGAAGGCCTCTGCTCCTGAACTGCGGCAGCAGTAAAAACTAATGAAATCAGAACCGTTAAAATAATAATCCCGGTCTTCTTCATTTTTTCCCTCCATTATTTTATCCTGCGGCATTCCAGATAGAAACGCTTCTCATCGGCATGGCCCATGGAAAAGGTCTTTCTGGGGAGGACGCCGTCGATAATGATGGTCCTGAAGAATGTATCCTTGGGTATAACCGGCAGGAAAAAGCCCATATTGCCGGGTCTTGTTCCAAGGTCTTCGACAATCTTTTCTCCGTGTACATAATCGATCTTTACACCAGGATTATCTTTCAGATAAATATCAAGGAAGGTCTGAAGAGTTGCGTATTCCAGCTGACGAACGGGTTTCTCAACCTTTATGGTTCCGCATGCTCCACCCGCCGCAAACGGTATCAGGTGGATATCAGACCGCGATGCCGGCTTCTGGCAGAGTTCCTTCGGTGAGCCTGCTGTTGCTATTGAAACTGTTGAACCTTCCGATTCACAATAGGCCTTGAATTTTCCGATAAGGTCGTCTTTGTCAACACCGAAAAGCACCCTGTGGATCGGCTCGAATTCAAGCCCCGGGTCATGGATATTTACAAGCTCTACAAGTGCGTAGCGCGCCGGATGGCTCATCAGTAAAGACTGGTCTTCCGCATCTTTTTTCATGGTTTCCCATATGCTCTTTGCAGTGGCCAGAGAATGATTGCCGTCACCCATGGCATAGAGCATGACGCTGCCGTCATTGACGCCATATTTTTTCATGTAATTTCCAGGTTCGGCAAGTTTTGCCAGAGCAGCTGCCACCTGATTCAAGGATTCCTCGTCATCGACCGCCCAGCCTTTTATGTGTCCGCAGTTCATCATGAGTTCAAAATCATACAGCATCCTCAGGTTTTTCATGAACAGAGGTTCGATAACGGTCTTATCAGGATCGTCTATCAGCACCATTATATGCGGTGATTCGATTGCGGCATTTTTCCTTATCCTGATTCTGGGGGGCAGCCTGTCTATGACCGTACCTTCGGTTGCCCGTATCATGGTTTTCGAGCCCGGGCTGAAATCATACTGTTCAAGGTCCAGAGCAACAACCAATCCCTTTCTGGAAGGCGTCTGCGAAGTCTTTCTGTCCACCAGGACAAAACCGGGTTTCTGCACCTCAAGGGTCCCGTCTGCAAGGTATTTATCCATAAAACTGTTAATGCTTTTGATCCGGTCTTCAGCACCTTCTTCTTCAAGATAGACCTCGGGATAAATAATATTGAGCGTTGACGGACTGTTTCCTGCCGTTTTCCTGATCTCTTCCCACACCTCGGGTTGTGATGTGTATTGATCACAGGCGACAACCGCCCATTTGGTGAGATCGGTTTCCTTTTTCGGCAAAAGAATTTCAGGCAGGCTCAAAGCGAATTTTTCCAGGTCCATGGTCTTGACTCCTTAATATTTTGTATTAAATTTCTATATACACATAAGAACCATATTGGTACAATATGGATGCTTTGGTTTTTTTGATTGAATAAAAAACATAAGATATGAGGAGGAAATATGAAAAAATTTTTTGGTCTGGTTTTATGTGCTCTTTTCATGTTCTCGGGTTGCATCATCTCGATAACCCCGGGCAACAAGTCAACCGTAATCATTAATGCAGGGGATTCACAGACTTTCACCGTGAACAGTTCAAGCACTACCATTGCATGGACAATGGATGATGCACTCATCCCGTCGGCAACAGGAACAACATATATCTATTCCCCTGATAATGCCGATGCAGGAGACCACGTTCTTGTCGTTATGGATGGAACGGGAGACTCCAGGACATGGAACATAACGGTAGTTGCAACCGAACCCGAACGGCAAATTGTCGTTTACAGGGACAATACCGAAAACATCCTCAATCTGCCGGTTACTCAGGAAACAAACGTGGTAAGAAACAACGCGTACTCGGTCGGACCGATTAACATTCCCCCGAACAGCCTTGTAGAAGTATTCTTCCAGTGCGAACTCACAAACGACCTCGGATACAATGTCGGCGTGGGCAGGCAGATCATAAGGACGACAAGCGCTGCATCCACAAGCGGCACGCCCATCAACCGGGCAGTCATGAGCAATTCGACGCCTGCAGAACATCATTATGTCCTTGTCCATTTCGGTACGGAAGTTGTCGGTACAACCGGTCTGACAAATGTCTATTACAACGTCCCGCTCTGGCTTGTTTCGACCTCGGCAACATCAGGCGCTACCATGAGGCTCGAGCCTGGTTATGGCGAACTGGTGGTGAAAGTTTCTCCTATGGATTAAGCGCCTAATTATTACAGTGGGCATTGAACCGCCCGCTGTGCTATCATGCAACCCTGCCGGAAGGTTTCCGGCAGGGTTTTTTATAACTTCAGGAGGAAAGATATGGTAATTCCCGAATTTATCTTAAGGAAACTTTTTGTAAAAGGGAGCCTCAAAAAAGAGAACGAAGGTTTCAGCTTCTCTATAAACAACACATTCGCACCGGCTACGCTTCTTTCCGTAGGCCTTGATGTCGACGGCACCGCAATTGACAAGAACAGGCTTGCAATGGGCCCCGAAGACGGTGAACTTGTGGCGGCGGAAAAAATCACGCCCGATAATCCGCTGCCCCTTTCCGTGGGTGTCATCTATAAGATAACTGCATCCGCATCCTCAGGAAAAGGAAGACTGACGATCAGGATAGACACGAAAGAAGCCGGAGAGATAGCTTTCACAGTACAGGCGGGTGGTGAAGAAGTATCCGGTTCGGCGAAAAAACGATTCAAGACCCCTTCATTTCTGATACCTTCACTCAAGGCCCAGGTGACAATCGATCTCGACGACGAACTTGGCGAAATCAATCCCTTTGTTTACGGACATTTCATCGAGCACTTAGAAAGATGCATATATGACGGCATCTGGACCAGGGACGGCTCGGCCGTAAGAAGAGACACTTTCGATCTGATAAACGCATTGAAACCTCCCGTCATAAGGTATCCGGGCGGCAATTTCGCAAGCGGCTATCACTGGGAGGACGGCATCGGCCCCAGAGAAAAGCGCCCCGAAAGGTTCGATGAGGCATGGCAGTCGCATGAAACAAACATGGTAGGTACTGATGAATACATAAGATTCTGCAGGATGGCAGGCGCGGAACCTTTTCTTGTGGTAAACGACGGCAACGGCACACCGGAGGAAGCGGCCCGATGGGTAGCATACTGTAATGAAAAGGCGAACGGCCAGGAAGGCGGCCGCAGGGCTGCAAACGGCCATACTGAACCCCATAATGTAAAAATCTGGGGAGCGGGCAACGAAGTCTGGGGACGCTGGCAGATAGGTCATACAGGCCCCGCGGAATACGCGCAAAGACTCAGGAAGTTCGTTTCCGCCATGCAGGAGGTCGATCCTGAAATACATATAGTAGCAGTGGGCGACAAGGTCCATACCGATTCACCGGACGACCCTGGTTATATATGGAACAGGACTGTCCTTGAAGAAGCCGGGGACATAATCGATTCCATATCGTTTCATATATATCAGCCGGAAAACGAAGGGTGGAAGGAGAGCTATGACATGGAAAGCCTCCATAAAACGGTATGCGCAGCACCTCTTTCCGCTGAACGCGTCATAAAAAGAATCGCCCGACAGATAAGAAAATATGCGCCCGGGTCAAACATCGGCATCACTTTTGACGAGTGGAACCTGTGGCTGCCTCCTGCGCCCGGGGCATCGTCAATGCACAACATAAACTACTGCATGCGTGACGCGGTTTACTGTGCTGGCATGCTGAATGCTTTTCAACGCCAGTGCAAAGACCTGTTCATGGCGAATCTCGCTCAACTTGTAAATGTGCTCCCCGCAATTGTTACTGACGAATCAAGAGCCTTTGCCACCGCCATCTATTACCCGTTCCTGATGTACACAAGGATGCAGAAACTGTCCGTAGGTTTGAGCATAGAGAGCCCGTTATTCGACTCCGATGCACTGGGTAATATCGAGGCCTTCAAAAATGTCCCGTGGCTTGATGCAGTGGCTACACGCTCTTATGACGAGCGGCGTCTCGCAATCGGCCTTGTAAACCGCCACCCCTCAAGACGGATGAAAATAGGCATAAGCCTCAAAAATACAGGGCCCGGGATTCACCCTGTACGCATAAGCATTCTCTCAGCCGAATCGCCGCTCGTTGAAAACAGCTTTGCCTCACCACATGCAATAAGACTTGAAGAAAAACCTTTGAATGTTAAGGCGGATTCATTTAGTATCGAGATTCCGGCATGCTCCGTAGCAGTGCTGGACTAATCATAAGGAGGAATTCATGAAGGTAAGGAAAGGAATAATTGTTGGGCTGCTTTTCGCATTTACGACAAGTCTGGCAGGCTGCATGGGAGGCGTCGGTACAGCCGCAGTACTGTCGGCTATCGTTTACTATGAGGTGAGCAAAACCCATGACATCGCCGAAGTCGAACTCAAGGCGACACCGGATGCGATCTATCAGGCGGCAATCAAAACTGCGGGTAAAAACCCCGACGTCTCCATCGTAAAACAGGACGACAAGGACAAGACCATTGAATTTAAAAAGGGAGACAGGGAGGCCACCCTTAAAATCAAGGAGAAGAAGGACGGATTCTCTCTGCTGACCATCGAATCAAAGAAAACCAAGAGCGAAGATGTGAGCACGCCCAATCTGGTGCTTGAATCAGTAAAGAAGATATGTGATGAAATGGGCATAGAATACAAGGTAGAGCCCAAGAAAAAGTTCTAATCAATTCCCCGTTTTATCATTGATAAATTGAAGCAGGGTTTCTGCAATTGCAGAACCCTGCTTCTGAACATCCTTTTCAGTCGCACCCTTCGAAAGGACATATTGGGCCGCCATCGTATACGGGTTTTTTGTTATCAGCCCTCCGGGGATCTTTTTTGCACCGCTTTCAGAGCCGATATGAAGAAAAGGCCCGCCGGATTTTTCTGAAAGATCATAAACATCAACTTCAATCTGGATGCTTTCGGCGCCCTTCCCGAAACCTACCGTAGAGCTGAGCGCCCTGTTACCTTCATCAACCTTTGAGAACCATCCCGCTACAAGCCAGCCATCGGAAGGCAGATTAAGGTCCTGAGGAACAAAATCCTTTCTGAGACCCGAAGAATTCGGACAATAATCCACATTCTGCCCTGCATCCTTCAAACCCTTGATTATGGAACCCGACAGGGCTGCGATCAGTTTTGCAGCCTTCTGAGAAGGGTCATCATCCGGTTTGAGTGCATCAAGTCTCTTTTTCACAATACCATCCCTCTTGATTATCGATTCTTTCTGCAACTGGTCTGGATCAAGGTGGAAGTCCGTGACATATATGATGGAAGGCCTTGCAATTGCCTTTGTCTTATTATCCCCGTCCTGCATGAGGGCGGCATCATCCTTACATGTAGAACTCTGGGCAACAGCTGCTTCTGAGGCTGATGCCGGGGTTGTTGACGCCAGAACTCCGCAAATCAAAGCAAGCAGCACAGTTTTCAAGGTCTTAGACATATGAACACGGTCCTTTTTATTTAATTTGTTAGTCTATGCCCATTATCATTGTAACAAAAAACAAAAAATAATTTTTATTTGCTCAATAAAAAATTTAAGATTACCGTTTAGTCATTATAATATTGGGTGAACAATAATCAGGAGGGATTATGAACCGAATGAAATCATTTTTTTCATTAAAAGGGCTGAGACCGGAAACAATCATAAAGATCACTTCAGCGGCGCTTGTTCTGTCCTTATTCCTGGGCGCGGGATGCGAAAAAATTAAAATGATGAAAGTAAAGAAAATGCTGGGCAACCAGGAAACCGCAGTAAGCGTCATGACAGTCAAGCCGAAGGATACTCCTATTGTTTTCGAGTACATCGGAGAGACCGAAAGTTCCCATATGGTCGAGATCAGGGCAAGGGTCCAGGGGTTCCTCGATCAGCAGCTTTACGAAGAAGGGCGCATGGTAAAGGCAAACCAGCCCATGTTCATTATAGACCAGAAGCCTTTCAAGGCTAACCTGCAGGCGGCAAAAGGACAGCTTGCCCAGCAGGAGGCCAGGCATTCGACCGCACTTGCCAACCTGAACAGGATAAGGCCTCTGGCTGCAAAGAATGCGGTCAGCCAGAAGGATCTTGATGATGCGGTCGGACAGGAGCAGGAAACAGCAGCCGCTGTCATCGCAGCAAAAGCCCAAGTGACAGAGGCTGAACTCAACCTGAGCTACACGGTAATAAGCTCACCGATTGACGGCCTGTCTTCAAACGCCAAGAAGCAGACCGGAAGCTACATATCCGCAGGGCCGGACAGCCTTCTTACATATGTCGCCCAGATTGATCCCATGTGGGTCAACTTCAGCATTTCCGAAAATGAATATCTGAGCCTTGTTAAGCAGACGCAGACAAAAGAAATGATAATACCGGAGTATGGAGACTTCGATGTCGAGATAGTCCTTGCCGATGGCTCCGTTTACCCCCAGAAAGGCAAGCTCATGTTCGCAGACCCGTCCTTCAGTCTTGAAACCGGCACATTCCTTGTAAGGGCTCAGGTCAACAATTCGAAAGGAATGCTGAAACCGGGGGAATTCGTAAGGGTCCGCATGAAGGGAGCAATCAGGCCTAATGCGATTACAGTTGCCAGGAGTTCGGTGCTTCAAGGCGCAAAAGGCAATTTCGTATGGATAATCAAAAACGACGGCAAGGCATCGGTCAGACAGATAGTTCTGGGACAATGGGTCGGCAACGATGTCATAGTCAACAGCGGCCTGTTCGCCGGTGACAAGGTCGTTGTCGACGGTTTCCAGAAGCTTTCGGAAGGCCAGAAAGTCGATAAGATTACCGAGGTCGCCGCTTCCACCGACAACAAACCTCAAAGTGTGTCTGTGGCAAAAACCAAGTAGAAGGGGAGAATAGACATGTTCTCCAAATTCTTTATCGAAAGACCCATATTCGCATCTGTCATATCCCTGATAATAGTTATCGGAGGAGGGGTCGCCCTTTTTAACCTTCCCATCGCTCAGTACCCTGATATCACCCCTCCCTGCATAACCGTCTCGACCGTATATCCCGGCGCAAGCGCGGAAGTCGTATCCGACAATGTCGCAGCCCCGATAGAGCTTCAGGTGAACGGCGCTGACAACATGATCTACATGCAGTCCGCCTCTTCCAGCACGGGCAATATGACGCTGAGCGTATATTTTGATATAGGCACCGATCCGGACATGGCGCAGGTCGATGTTCAGAACAGGGTTCAGACCGCCATGCCGCAGCTGCCTGATTCGGTCCAGCAGCAGGGCGTTCAGGTGCAGAAAAAATCAAGCGCCTTCATGATGATAATCGCGGTATATTCGCCGGGTGGAAGGTATGACCAGAACTATGTCGCCAATTACGCTAACCTTTACGTGCTCGATGCGATAAAGAGGATCGAAGGCGCAAATCAGAGCGCCATTCTGGGCATGCCGGACTATGCGATGAGGATATGGCTAAAACCCGATAGGCTGGTGCAGCTCGGCCTTACCGCAACCGACGTGGCAAACGCCATTAAAAACCAGAACCAGCAATTCGCGGTAGGAAAGATAGGACAGTCTCCGACAAACGGCAGGGTGGAGCAGACTTTCTCCGTGGCGACAAAAGGCAGGCTTACCGAACCCGGCGAGTTTGAAAACATTATTCTGAAGACGCAGCAGAACGGCGCCATAGTACGGCTGAAGGACGTAGGCAGGGCCGAACTCGGTGCAAAGGACTACTCGGTCAGATGCAGGTACAACCGCCAGACCGCCACCCTGATCGCCGTATATCAACAGCCGGGCGCAAATGCAATTGAGGTCTCAAAGAAGGTCAAGGCCACCATCGCCGACCTGTCAAAATCATTCCCCGACGGAATCGCATGCAAGGTATCGCTGGATACGACATCGTTCATCAATGCATCGATCAAAGAAGTCGAGATAACTTTCCTGATCGCCGTTATACTGGTAATCCTGGTCGTATTCCTGTTCCTGCAGAGCTTCAGGGCAACGCTCATCCCGATACTGGCGGTTCCCATATCGATCATAGGCACCGCGGCAGGCATGCTGCTCTTTGACTTTTCAATCAACATGCTGACGCTGTTCGGTATGGTGCTCGCAATCGGTATCGTCGTTGACGACGCCATAGTCGTCGTCGAGAATGTCGAAAGGAACATGACGCAGCACAAGCTGCCTCCCAAGGAGGCGGCGATAAGGGCCATGGAGGAGGTGTCCGGTCCTGTCGTGGCGATCGTGCTCGTGCTGTGCGCCGTCTTTGTCCCGGTCGCCTTTCTTTCGGGAATGACAGGACAGCTCTATAAGCAGTTCGCCATAACCATCGCAATATCCGTCGTGCTGTCCGGGCTCATGGCCTTGACACTGTCTCCTGCAATGGCTGCACTCATACTAAAGGAAAGGGGAGAGTCCAAATTCTTTTTCTTCAAATGGTTCAACAACGCATTCGGAAAATTCACAAACAAATATGTCAGCGGCGTTAGCAAGATCATAGGAAAAAGAAAGGTTAGCCTGATAGTCTTCGCGGTCATGATCATAATTACTGCAATCATGTTTAAAGAGGTCCCGACCTCGTTCGTCCCGACCGAGGATCAGGGCTACCTCTTCGGAATCTCTCTGCTGCCCGATGCTGCAAGCCTAGACAGGACGCAGGACGTGGACAGCAAGGCTGCCGACTTCTTCCTGAAACAACCGGCGGTACAGGATGTAAGCGAATTCGACGGATACTCGCTGATCGACTCCCAGATAAAAACAAATGCCGGTGTCCTTTTCGTATCGCTCAAGGATTTCGAGGAGAGAAAGGGTATGAAACTTTCCGCCCCCATGCTTCAGCTGGCGGCAATGCTTGAGTTCAGGAAATACAAGGAAGCCCAGGTGTTTCCCGTCAATCCCCCGTCCATACCGGGGCTTGGAAACATGGGAGGGTTCCAGTTCTGGATACTGAACAAGGGCGAAGGAGACATTACAAAACTCCAGGAGGTCACTGACAAATTCGTCGAAGAGGCACAGAAAAGGCCCGAGCTTGCCAGCATATCCTCGACACTGGAAGCCTATTCACAGCAGATGTGGGTCGATGTGGACAGGGAAAAAGCGGAGGCCCTGAAGGTCCCTGTTCAGGATGTCTACCAGACGATGCAGATACTCTTCGGCTCCGCATATGTAAGTCAGTTCACAAAGTTCAGCAGGCTCTGGCAGGTCATCGTGCAGGCCGAATCCCAGTACAGGATTACGCCCGAGTCGCTGGGTATGGCCTATGTCCGGTCCAATGACGGTAACATGATACCCCTGAAAGCAGTCATGACTTACAAGTATTCATCCGGCCCCGACATCGTTTCGAGGTTCAACAATTTCCCGGCATCGAGCGTAACCGGAAACGCCGCATCGGGATACAGCTCGGGCCAGGCGATCGATGCGATGGAAGACGTTGCGGCGAAAGTGCTGCCGCAGGACTTCAGTTTCTCATGGATGGGAGAGGCTTTTGAGGAAAAGAAATCGGGTTCCGCCTCTTCAATGGTTTTTGCATTCGGTCTGGTAATGGTATTCCTTATCCTGGCGGCGCAGTATGAGAAGTGGTCGCTTCCTCTGGGAGTCCTCATGGCCGTGCCGTTCGCTCTGTTCGGCGCCATGCTGGCCATAGTCCTGAGGGGTATCGAGAACGATATCTATTTCCAGATCGGACTTCTTACACTGATTGCACTCGCAGCTAAAAATGCCATTCTGATATTCGAGTTTGCAGTCGACATCAAAAAGGAGGGAAAGAGCGCCGTCGAGGCAGCCGTCGAGGCAGCAAGGCTGAGAATAAGGCCGATCATCATGACATCACTGGCCTTCATACTGGGATGCGTACCTCTCGCGATAGCCACAGGCGCATCAGCCAACAGTAGACATTCCATCGGTACAGGAGTTATAGGAGGCATGCTGATGGCATCGCTTGTTGCGATATTCTTTATTCCCATGTTCTTCGTGCTCCTCTCAAAAGACAAAAAGATGGATAAGCCAAATGCCGAAAATGAAATACAAAAATCATCCGGGGAGGCGGTTTAATATGAAAAGGCTCTCTCTGTATCTTTTATCAGCGTTAATTATTTCAGGGTGTGCCATAGGCAAAGACTACAAAAGGCCTGAAATTGACATACCTGAAAAGTTCAGCATCCCGGAAAAGGCCGCAGAGGAACAGATCGATTCTGCATGGTGGGAAGGCTTCAATGACCCCAAGCTGAATGTTCTGATTGTCGAGTCGATAAAACAGAATCAGGATGTCAGGATAGCCGTTGCGCGCATAAACGAATACGCCGGACGCTATCAGGCCACCAGGTCTGAAATGTTCCCTCAGGTCGGCGCGGGCGCACAGGGCGGACGGCAGAAGATACCGGACTATGACATCCTGTCGCAGATGGGAATGAATCCGACCTACAACACATGGACTGTGAGCGCCAATGCAAACTGGGAGCTTGACATATGGGGAAAGTTGAGAAGGGCCAACGAGGCGGCCAGGGCTGACCTGCTGTCTCAGGAATACGCAAAAAGGGCCGTACTGTTGAGCCTTGTCACATCGGTGGCGCAGGGATATCTGAATCTTATAAATCTCGACCTGCAGCTCGTCATCTCTAAGCAGACTGCCGACAGCCGAAAGGGGACACTCAAGATCTTCCAGGACAGGTATGCGGGAGGTGTCGTATCAGAGGTTGAGCTGAACCAG
Organism: Desulfomonilia bacterium; assembly: GCA_036567785.1. Taxonomy (NCBI): domain Bacteria; kingdom Pseudomonadati; phylum Thermodesulfobacteriota; class Desulfomonilia; species Desulfomonilia bacterium. The sequence goes on from DATCTV010000060.1 coordinate 23,035, forward strand.
GTCATTTCAGAATACCAGCTTGCCCTTGCCAAGATACCCCAGATAGAAAAAGCCATATCACAGCAGGAAAATGCCCTGTGCGTATTGCTCGGCAGGAACCCCGGACACATCGACAGAAATATGGATTTAAACAATCAGAAGATGCCGCCCATACCTTCAGGGCTTCCATCCGACCTCCTGGAGAGGCGGCCGGATATAATGCAGGCGGAGCAGGCCCTGATCGCGGCCAACGCCAAGATCGGCGTTGCGAAGGCGCAATATTTCCCGAGCATATCCCTTACAGGCGCATTGGGAACAACCAGCGCGGAGCTGTCGGACCTGTTCACCGGACCCGCACAGGTATGGAATTTTTCAGTCCCGATCACCATGCCAATATTTACGGCAGGCGCCATAAGAGGACAAGTAAAGGCCGCCGAAGCGGTCAGGGAGGAAACTCTGGCCAATTACAAAAAGACAATTCAGGCTGCTTTTGCTGATGTTGATGATTCACTTACGGGCTACCAGAAGATAACCGAACAGGGCGCTGCACAGGAAAAGCAGGTTCAGGCGCTAAGGAACTACCGTGACCTTTCATATCTCAGATATGAAAACGGATATACCGATTATCTGGAGGTTCTGGATGCGGACAGCAGGCTTTTCGATACAGAACTTTCCTATGTGCAGACAAAGAGCAATCAGGCATTTGCTGTTGTAAGCATATACAAAGCAATGGGTGGAGGCTGGAAAACAGCCGAGACCATACTTGATCCGCCAAAGCCGGACGTCAAGAAAGCGGACAAGAAATAGCAGCCGTTTATGGATAAGAATGGATAATCTTCAGGAAAGCATCCTTTGTCATCCTGAAAGAGGAGTTTTATGTAAAGAACCGGTCTATGAAAAGACCATTTTATATGTCAGGTAGGAGGTAACATGGCCAGATCGAAAATGCCGGCAAGGGATGTGATAACGCTTGCGCTGATGGTGCTCATGTTTGTATTTCTGCAGGCGGATACCAACGTTATGACCGCGATACTCACCGACCTGAAGGCCGAGTACGGGGTAAGCGAAGTGACGCTGGGATTCATCGGATCTCTCTTCACAATACTGGGCGCTATCGTAAGCATATTCTTCGGGTACTTTTCCGACAAGGGATCCAGAAAATGGCTGCTCGTGCTCATAGTCCTCATAGGCGAAATCCCGTGCATATTGACAGGCATACCCGCACTTACGAAAAGTATAGAGATGTTCGCTCTATGGCGCATACTCTCGGGCATTGGACTGGGCGGCATATTCCCTCTCACCTTCTCTCTTCTGTCCGACTACTTCCGCGAGGAAGACCGGGCCGTCGCCTCTGCATGGCTTGGTGTGGCATGGGCCATAGGCATTCTCTTCGGCATGATGGCGGCCGGTTTCCTGACGCCGATGAACCTGTTCGGCCTTGGATGGAGGCTGCCCTTCATAGTGGTCGCAGCACCCAACATACCGATAGCGATAATATTCGCTCTTTATGCAAAGGACCCGGAAAGGGGCCGCAGGGAAGCAGCTCTCGAGGAACTCATCGACGCAGGCGCCGAATACAAGCAGAAGATCCGCCTGAGCGACTTCAAGTACGTCTTCTCTAACAGGACGAACATCTGGTCTTTCCTCCAGGGGCTTCCCGGCACCGTGCCCTGGGGCATTCTCAGCTTCTGGATAATATACTTCTTCGAGCAGGTCAGACACATCAGCAAGGAAAAGGCGACATTCGTAATCACAATGCTCGGAGTCGGAGCAACCATAGGCGGCCTGCTGGCAGGATATATCGGCGAATGGCTCTACAAAAAAGACCCGAGGTTCATGCCCGCCTTCTGCGGCGTTTGCGTCCTTTTGGGGGTGATTCCTGCATTCATGCTTGTCAATATTCCGATTGACCCGTCAGGATCCGGCTATCAGGTTTATATAATACTTGCGATAGTGACAGGGTTCTTCGTATCCGCTGCGGGTCCGAATGTAAGGGCCATACTCATGAACGTCAACCGCCCTGAGAACAGGGGAACCGTGTTTGCCTGCTTTAATATTACCGACAACATAGGCAAAGGCTTTGGACCGGCAATCGGCGGGCTTGTGCTACCGCTGCTAGGCTATATCGGCATGATGAACTTCGCCGTTTTCTGGTGGATTCCCTGTGGGCTGATATTCTTCATGATAATGCTCTATATAAGAAAGGATCGCGACGCACTCTTAAAGCTTATGGCCGAGCGCGCCGAGGAAATGAAAAAAAGCTCTTAGATAATCAACCTGCCTTGGAACGGTTCCCGGGACAGGCTGATTCTAGAAAACAGGGGCGGAATATTTTAATCAGCATACATTTTCTCTTCCTTCCTGTATCGCTTAATGACGGAAATGACGCTTCTCCTGCTCAAGAGGGAAACACAATCCTTATAAACAATCATTTCCTGTAAGTTTCTCGAAAATTCTGCCGATAGGTAAAATATGGTTGGTCTATCTGTTCAAAAGGATGAATGAAATTATGCACAGATTGTTTTCCGGACTGCGTTTTCAGCTGGTCCTTCTGATATTGATAATAGTCCTGCCCCTGTCGGGACTTTTTATATATTCAGCCTTTGAACAACGCCGCATCGATATGGGTCAGATAAACACAGATGTAATTAAATTGACAAAGGTCTCGGCAAACCAGCAGCAGAGATTTTTTGAAAACTCGAGGGAGATACTTCTGTTGCTTTCCCTTCTGCCTGCAATCAGGGACAACAACCCGTCAAAATGCAATGAAACATTTTCAAGATTATTAAGTCTCTATCCTTTCTACTCTAACATAGCCGCCTACAGCCCTTCGGGAGACTGCTTCTCCAGCGCCATACCTCTCAATAAAGCCATCAATTCCTCAGGTGAGGCATGGTTCAAGCGAGCAGTACTGAGCAGGAACTTCTCGATCGGGAATTATCATACGAAAGGTTCCATTACGGGCAGGAAAGGAATCAGTGCCGCTCTCCCTGTATATGACGAGGCGGGCGCCTTGAAAGCCGTATTAAGGGTTTCCATCGACCTTTCGATGCTGGGCAATTTGATAACGGAGAACCTTCTTCCTGATGGAGCGGTAATCATTGTATCCGACCGCAACGGCACCATACTTGCCCGTAACCCTGATCATGAAAAATATGTGGGGAAGACCTTCAACAACATTCCCATGATACGGGGGATGCTGAAAAACGACAGTAATGACCTGATACCAGTCAAGGGTATGGACGGCGTAGAAAGGCTCTGTTCATTTGCCGAGGTCAGGATAGCACCTGAGGCGGTTCTTTTTCTGGTCACGGGCATATCCAAATCTGTTGCTGTATCCAGGATAAACAGATCGCTAGCATATAATCTTACAGGGCTGTTACTCTTTACACTGCTTGCCATAAGCCTCGCCTGGTACGGCGCAGACAAGCTTCTGATAAGCAAGATAAACAATCTGCAAAGGGCAACCGAAAGATTGAGTACGGGCAGCCTCGAGGAGCGCTCCGGGTTCAGGGACTACAACGGCGAGATAGGCTCTCTTGCGTACTCTTTCGACAACATGGCCGATTCTCTCGAACAGCGCCAGAAGGAAATAGATGATGCGCATGAGTCCATGATGGTCCTCAATGAAAGGCTTATAGCAACACTTGATGCCATTCCCGATTACCTGTTCGAGGTGGATGAATTTGGCATTATCTATGACTTCAGGGCGCCTCAGCCGGAGAAAATGCAAGTGATGCCTGAACTTTTTGTAGGCAGGAATGTCCGGGACATACTCAGTGAAACCTCCACCGCCATAGTCGAAAAAGCGATCAGTGAGGCAAGAGAAACCGGCGTACATTACGGTTCGTCATACTCCTTTGAGACATCGTCCGGCACACGCTGGTTCGAACTCTCGATCGCTTCCAAGGGCGATACGGCCTCATCCGAACGCAGGTTCATCGCCATAGCCCATGACATAACCACTCAGAAACGCATGGAAGAGGAACTCCGCCGGAACGAAACGAAATACCGTGAAATCTTCAACAATGCCTTTTACGGGATATTCCGTTCGTCATTCGGAAAGAAATTCGTCGATATGAACAAGGCCCTCTCGGACATGTTCGGCTATGACTCTCCAAAGGAGATGATTGACAGTGTATCGGACATAGAGGAGCTTTACGTAAATCCCGTCGAACGGGAGAAAATGAAAGCAGAACTCATAAAAAGCGGCTTCGTAAAAAACCTTGTAATTGAATTAAAGCATCGAGACGGTCACCATATCTGGGGAAGGTTCAATGTGCAGGCCATTCTGGATGAAAACAGAAATGTTATCCTATACGAAGGTTCGGTTGAAGACATAACAAAGATGAAACAGGCCGAGGATGCCCTCAAGCAGAGTGAAGAGAGATACAGGATGATCATTGAGAACAGCTATGACATAATCTTCAATCTGAACGACAGAGGCGATTTTACTTACCTCTCGCCTTCATTCGAAAAAAATACAGGATATAAAATATCGGAAACGCTGGGAACCCAATTCTTAGATATACTGCATCCCGACGATATTCAGAAATGCATGGAGGCATTTACCGAAACATGCTCCGGAAAGCTGGTATCAGGGACCGAATACCGTTTCAGACACAGTGACGGCAGCTGGCACTGGTACAACATAAACGGCTCCATATACCATGACTCCAAAGGCTCTTTCGTAAGCCTCACCGGAATCGCATGGGATGTCACCAAGCGCAAGCTGGCCGAGGAGGAGCTTCATAAGAAATCCGCTGAGCTGCAGCTTATATTCAATAATATGATCAATGCATTCGTCGTCTGGGAGTCTTCGTTCGACCAGGACGGCAATTATGTAAGCTTCCGCTTCGGACAGTTCAACGATGCCTTCACAAAGATTACCGGACTCAAGAACGAAAACATCCGGGGAAAGGATGTTTTCGACGTCTGGCCGGAAACCGAACAGAGCTGGGTGGATGCATACGGCAGCGTTGCCCTGACAGGCGTCCCCCGAATATTCGACATGTATCACGGACCTACAAAAAAATGGTATCACTGCAATGCCTACCGTCCTTCTGATTCGCAAAACCATATATGCGTAATATTCGAGGATATTACTGAACTCAAGGAGGTTGAGGAACAGCGCATCAACCTCGAGAGGCAGCTCCAGCAGACGCAGAAGCTTGAAGGTCTGGGCGTGCTTGCAGGAGGAATAGCCCACGACTTCAACAACATATTGATGGTCATAACCGGCAATGCGGATCTTGCTTTGATGGATATCCCCGAGCAGTCTCCGGCCGCATCCAAGATCGAGAACATCAAAAAGGCTTCCTTCCGTGCAGCGGACCTGTGCAAGCAGATGCTGGCCTACTCGGGAAAAGGGCGTTTCATGGTCGTTCCGATCAACCTGTCGGACCTTATCAACGACATGAAGAACATGCTTGAGATATCTGTCTCCAAAAAGGTCAGCCTCAGATACTATCTCGGCAGAGACCTACCTTCAATAAATGCCGATGTGGCCCAGATACAGCAGATTATACTCAATCTGGTTATCAATGCCTCGGAAGCGCTCGATGATAAAAAAGGCAATATCGTTATCTCAACAACAGGACTTGAATACAACAGCAAGGATGATAGCGCAACGCTTTCCTACGGCGAAATCAAGGAGGGGGGCAGCTGCGTCTGTCTCGATATTACCGATGACGGATGCGGTATGGATAAAGAGACGGTTGATAAAATCTTTGACCCGTTCTACACCACCAAATTTACCGGAAGGGGACTGGGGCTCGCAGCCGTTCAAGGCATTGTACGCGGGCACAAAGGGGCAATAAAGATATTCAGCGAAATCGACAAAGGGACGACATTCAGGATATTTTTCCCTGCAATCGAAAAAGCCGCGGTTGATTTCCGCACACCATCCGGGAAGCAGAAAGATTGGACCGGCAGCGGAGTCGTCCTGATAGCGGACGATGAGGAATATGTATGCAATATCTGCAAGCAGCTGCTGGAAAACTGGGGGTTCGAGGTTTTAATCGCATCTGACGGGAAAGAGGCGCTGAACGTCTTCAGAGAAAACTCCGATATAATCAGTCTAGTGCTCCTTGATGTGACAATGCCTGAAATGAACGGTGATGAGGTCTTCAGGGAAATTCGGCTCATCAACCCGGAGATGCCGGTAATAATGAGCAGCGGATATGGCGAGCAGGAAGTGGTGAGCCGTTTTGAGGAAAACAATCTGTCGGGATTCGTACAGAAACCGTATCATTCCGACACCCTTAAAAGCGTAATAAGAAAGGCCCTGGCCAAACAATAGATCCCCCCAGCTATTTAACACTCAGAATTCATTCATTGATTTTGATGCCCAAGGATTCAGGCTGAAATATTATTTCGTACGGTCTAAAGAAATTGAATATTATATCCGTTATAAACAATAGAATGTTCAATAATTTTGAAGGAGACTCTTGAAATGTCTTCAATATGGTTGATCATTTGTTCCATTGCGGCGTTCGCTGTTGCTTACAGATATTACGGGGCCTTTATCGCCGCCAAGGTACTGGCTCTTGACCCGGCAAAAATGACCCCGGCATATAAGCTCCGCGATGGTGTCGACTACCAGCCCACCAATAAATGGGTGCTTTTCGGGCACCACTTCGCAGCTATATCAGGTGCCGGACCGCTGATCGGACCCGTATTGGCTGCACAGTGGGGGTTCCTTCCCGGATACTCGTGGATAATAGTCGGGGCATGCCTGGGCGGCGCCGTACATGACATCACCATCCTCCTTCTCTCGGTAAGGCATGACGGAAAGTCGTTCCCCGATATCGTTAAATCCATGCTCGGCCGCAGGGCATGGCTTGCTGCTTCCATCGCGACATTTTTCAGCCTGATAGCGGTGCTGGCAAGCACATCGGTCGTTGTAGTGAACGCGCTCGCACTAAGCTCATGGAGTGTATTCGTCATATTCATAACCATCATAGCAGCACTCATCACAGGTCTCTGGATGTACAGGATCCGGCCGGGAAAAATCTTCGAGGCCAGCCTGATCGGCATTATAATAGTTCTTGCAGGCGTATTCATAGGAAACCCTTTTTCGAATTCCCCTTACGGACACCTGTTCATGTTCAGCAAACACACAATGTCGATAATCCTTCCGTCATACATACTTATCGCCTCCATCCTGCCGGTCTGGGTACTGATGTGCCCCAGGGACTACCTGAGTTCATACATGAAGATCGGTGTCGTCATCGTGCTGGCGGTCGGGATACTTCTTGCAAACCCGCATCTCAACATGCCCGCACTCTCACCATTTTTACACAACGGCCCGATAATAAGCGGAGGTGTATGGCCGTTCATGTTCATCACCATCATGTGCGGCGCGGTTTCGGGCTGGCATGCACTGGTTTCGACGGGCACGACACCCAAGATGCTCATGAATGAAAAGCACGCGCTTCCCATCGGTTTCGGCGCAATGCTTACCGAAGGGTTCGTTGCGGTCATGGCACTCATCGCCGCATGCGTGCTCCAGCCCGGAGATTATTTCGCAATCAACATGCCCCAGGATACAGATAAACAGAAGGCCGCCTATGTCTCTTTCGTAAACGACAGCTCGGCGGGAACTCAGATGAATCTCAACCCTGTCGACCTGAAAACGCTCGAAGACGAAACCGAGGAGAAACTCGCAGGAAGGACAGGCGGCGGGGTAACACTCGCCGTAGGCATGGCCAAACTCTTCACCCACCTGCCGGGCATGAAAAAACTCGGCTCCTACTGGTATCACTTCATCATCATGTTCGAGGCGCTCTTCATAATGACGCTGCTGGAGACAGGCACGCGTGTGGGCAGGTACATTCTGCAGGACGTTATAATAAAGGAGTCGAGGGTGAAAACGAACCACTACGACTGGAGGCTCAACATCATGACGAGCTTTGCAGTCTGCTTCTGCTGGGGATACCTGCTATATACCGGGACTCTCAATTCCCTGTGGACGCTCTTCGGCATATCCAATCAGCTTTTTGCGGCCACAGTGCTGGCCGTCGGCACATGCTGGATTCTTCAGAACTCTGCAAAAAGGAAATACGCTCTCATAACCGCACTGCCCTGTTTGTTTTTAACCGTTACGGCAACCACCGCCGGAGTAATAAGCATAGGGAGGTGGGGAAAAGCGTTTGCAGGCATCCCTTCAAGTGACATCACCGGCATCATCATGCAGATAATACTTATTGGCATGGCCTTTCTTCTGATAATATCGTCGCTGTACATGGTCTACATGTCTTTCATGAGACCGTTAAAGGGAGATTATGCAGATAACGTTCGATGAAAATAAACAGATATTCCACCTGAGAGCGGGTGGCGCCAGCTATATAATGAAGGCCGCCTATGGTGAACTCCTGCATCTGTACTGGGGAAAGGCCCTGAGCGACCCGGACTGCTCGTACCTGCTCAGGCCTGCCATGAGAGCGTTCTCTCCGGATACCCACCCTGACGAGCTTGGCATATCTCTCGATATCCTTCCTCTTGAATATCCGTCATCAGGCACAGGAGATTTCAGGCAGCCAGCATTCATCGTCGAGACCGCGGACGGAGCAAGACTGGCAGAGCTCAAATATTCAGGCCATAAAATACTTACCGGCAAACCGGCGCTTCCCGGCCTTCCTTCAACTTATATCGAGATGCTCTACGAGGCGGATACGCTCATCGTCGAGATGAGGGATGACGTCATCGGGCTTGCGGTGGAACTCACATATACCACCTTCAGAAATTATGACGCCATCGCACGTTCGGCCAGGTTTATCAATAATTCCGGTTCCGATATAAAAATATTGAACGCCATGAGCGCAAGCGTCGATTTCATGGACGCAAACTACGATATGCTCCAGCTCTCGGGAGCATGGGCGCGCGAAAGGCATGTCGAAATCAGGCCGCTCGCGCCGGGCACCCAGTCGATTGAAAGCAGGCGCGGTACATCCAGCCACCAGCAGAACCCTTTCATGGCGCTTATCAGCAAGGGATGCACGGAATTTTCGGGCGAGGCCTACGGGTTCTCCCTCGTCTATTCGGGCAATTTCCTCGCCACGGTCGAGGTCGATCAGTTCTCGACAGCAAGAGCCTCGGTAGGCATAAACCCATACTGTTTCTCATGGGTACTCAAACCCGGCGAAAGCTTTCAGACGCCCGAGGCAGTTCTGGTCTATTCAGCAGAAGGGATTTCCGGCATGTCGGACACGTACCACAGGCTCTATCGGAACAACCTGTGCAGGGGCATCCACAGGGACATTCCCCGGCCTGTTCTTATCAATAATTGGGAAGCAACCTACTTTGAATTCAACGAGGAGAAGCTTCTCGAAATTGCAAAGGCCGCTTCAGCAATCGGGGTCGAGCTTTTCGTACTCGACGACGGCTGGTTCGGCGTTCGCAACGAGGACAACTGCTCTCTGGGCGACTGGGTCGTGAACACGGACAAGCTCCCGGGCGGCATAAAAGGGATTGCCGAAAAGGTCAACGCGCTCGGCATGAAATTCGGACTCTGGTTCGAACCCGAGATGATATCAAAGGACAGCGATCTCTACAGGGCTCACCCTGACTGGTGCCTTCATGTAAAAGGAAGAAGACGGACCGACTCGAGAAATCAGCTCGTGCTCGACCTGTCCAGACCCGAGGTGTGCAACTACATCATCAACAGCGTAAGCGCCGTGCTCAAGAGCGCGCCGATCGCATACGTCAAATGGGACATGAATAGAAGCCTTCTTGAAGTCGCTTCTATTTCGCTGTCTTCAGAAAAGAAACAGGAAACATTCCACCGATATATGCTCGGACTATACCGCGTGCTCGAAACCATAACCTCCGCATTTCCCGAAATCCTCTTTGAGAGCTGTTCGGGAGGAGGCGGCAGGTTCGACCCCGGCATGCTTCACTACATGCCGCAGACATGGACCAGCGACGATACGGACGCGGTCGAGCGCCTCAAGATCCAGCATGGCACCAGTATTGTCTATCCTGTAATCTCAATGGGGGCACACGTTTCAGCTGTTCCGAATCACCAGGTGCATCGTTCGACGCCTCTGATAGCACGTATCCACACGGCCATGGCCGGTAATTTAGGGCTTGAGCTCGACCTGTCGAAACTCTCGCAGGATGAAACAGCCATTCTCAAAACTCATATCGACCTGTACAAAAAAGAAATAAGGGACACAGTTCAGTTCGGTAGAATGTACAGACTTATAAGCCCGTTCGAAAGTAACATGACGGCCTGGCTTTTTGTAAACGAGGACCAGTCAAAGGCTGTGCTATTCTTTTTCCGTGTGCTTGCCGAGGCGCAGGAGCCCTTCAGGACAATAAGGCTTACCGGTCTTGACCCTGAAAAAACATACAGGGAAGCCGTATTCGGAGCCCGGTACAAGGGTGATACCCTGATGAAGGCGGGGCTTCCTTCGCCTATTTTCATTGGAGATTATGGCAGCGCGCTGATAAGGTTTGAGGCTGTTTGACCTTTTCAATTTGAAAAAAGGAAAAGCCCCGGTTTATCATTACCGGGACCTTCTTTTTCATTTATCGCTTCCCAGTATTATCGGCAGGCCTGTTTTGGTGTTGCCTATGACAACCACCTTTGTATTCTGGCTGTTGGCGAGTTTCTCGGTCGCCTCGATCCCTTTCCATTCAAGCAGCTGCGGGCTTATGCCCTGGGCCACTATTTTCTGGAAGTCAGCGATGCCCTGCGCTTCGATTCGTTTGCGCTCGGCCTCCTGCTGCTCCTTCTGAAGCACGAACTTCATCTGCTCGGCCTCCTGTTCGCGTTTGAGTTTTTCCTGAATGGCGTTTGCCACAACCGTCGGAAGGCCTATCTTCCTGAGCAGCACCTGCTCGGTTATTATGCCTCGGTCTTTTGTTATCTTTGAATACAGTTCCTTGACCTCTCCCGCAAGCTTGTCCCTTTCAGCCGAATACAGCGTTTTCGCATCATATGAAGCCGTAATTTCCCGGATGGCTGAACGCAGCTGGGGTTCAACAATAATTTCCTGATAGCTTTTGCCCACTGTTTTATAAATATTCACGGCCCTGGCAGGGTCTATCCTGTAGATAAGAGAGACATCCAGATTTATTATAAGTCCTTCCCGCGACGGGGTGTCTGCCTCTTCCATAATCGTCAGGGACCTTGTGGACATCTTGATAACTTTAGTAAAAGGGATGATCAGCCTTATCCCTGGAGAGAGCGTGTCGCTGGACACATAGCCGAAAAAGTCCTTAACACCGACATATCCGGCAGGAATAACCACTATGGGCCTTGCTGAAAAGAGGATTACCAGCACCACTACCGCAACCACTATAAGGATCCCTTTTGATCTGAATGCGCCTGTTTCCATTCTACTCCCTCCTTGCAATCAATTTATTCCGGGCAATAAAAAAGGCTGTCTGAGACAGCCTTCCTATTTCTTATATGTCCCGTTCGATTCAACACGCTTTTTGACGCCTTCCATATAGCCCGGAAGCGTGCTGTTCGTCATGAACCTTTCCGCAAAACCGGGAACCGGTACCGATGTTTCCACAATCGGCGCATAGTAGTAAACTGTCTTTTTTCCGTTATCATAAGGTTCGATATATTCAAATCCTTCGACGTTTTTGAGTCCGCTTGTGGCCCTGGTTATCTTTATCCCCTTCTTCTGGTATTCATCCACAAGATGCTGAGAAACAAGGCTCCAATCCTGCCTCATGTTTTTCCCGTCGAACTTTACATCCAGAGTATAAATAACGGTGAGAACGGGAAACTTGAGCTTGCCTTCAAAAAGGACCTCTCCCGTCTCGCCGGGTTCAATGGGTTTGATAACACCGACTGTTTTGTAGTATTCAAGACCGGGTACGAACTCCCCCATGGAATTCCAGTCGCAAAGATATTTCCAGGTATTCTCTGGTGTAGAGTTGATAAGAAGCACGCCTATGCCCCTTTTCTTCTTGCCTTCTCCCTCAACCTTCATCTCGACTGTGAACGTCTGGAGCTTTCCCGCTTCCAGCTTTGCCTTGTCTATCTTGAGATTCAGCTTTTCCTGCGCAAACAATGCACCAGGAAGAAAAAAAACAAAACCAATCAAAACTGCAACTATTCTTCTCATTTTATTCCCCTTTGTATTTTTTTATATTCGATGAAATATATTCCGCACATCTTGCGGCAAACGCCATTATTGTTACCTGCTGATTGACGCCTAGCGAAGTCGGAAACGGACTGCCGTCAGGTATGAACAGGCCTTTTATATCATGAGATTCAAGATTTGTATCGACAACTGATTTTCCGGGATCATTTCCCATACGGCATGTCCCCAGCGGATTAAATGCCATGATCTCAAAGTGCCATGGTTTAATTTTGAGGTTTCTGAAGCGGTTAAGCTCCTCCCTGCTGTTGATGACCGGCATGGTACTGCAGCAGGTGAATACCCTTTTAGCGCCGGCGGCAAGAAACATCTCCGCAGTTATGCACAATCCCTTGTGAAGCTTCCCCGCATCCTCCCGGTTCATTGAATAGTACGCCCGAAAGGCTTGACCGAACATTGCCGGTTTCACACTGCCCCGGGTCGAGTCGCTAATCATGACACCGAAAGCAGCAAGATTTTTATAATGCTTCATAAGGTATTTGTGCTCCTCCCCCACACCGGGTAACGCCATTGCCATAACCCCGGGCGGGACAAACATCCCTTCAAGCATTATGCCCTCATCCATGAAGGCGTCTATATAACAGCCCTGTGAAACCCCGTAATGGCCGTTCACCTCTTCGTCCATCTCGGCCACAACTCTTCCGCACGGGTGGATCGTCAAACCTTTTCCGACAAGGCCGGATGTGTTGGCAAGTCTGTTCTTAAGCAGGAATGCTGGAGTTATGAGAGCCCCCATTGCAAGGCAGACCACATCGGCCTTTACTTTTACCCTGTAGCGCCTCCTTTTTGTCATCGGGTCGATTATGAGACCTTCAACACCTCTGACGCGACCGTTCTCGACATTAACCTTTGTAGCCCTGCAATTGGCGTATATATCAGCACCCGCTGCAGCCGCACCGGGAATATATGTTACGTCCATTGACTGCTTGGCGCCCCTGATACAGCCCCACTGGCAGCTTCCGGCGCCTTTACAGTCCCTGACGTTATGTTTGAGCGGCTTTGCCTCATACCCCAGAGCGTTTGCCCCTCTCTTCACTATCTGATAGCTATTCCCAAGTATGTCTTCACTCAGCTCCGTAACATTGATCTCTCTTTCGACTTTATCGAAATATCCGCTCAGCACGTCATAATCGATACCTTCGCAGCCATATTCAGTGATCCATTTTTCAACGACACCGCGCGGCGTTCTCATGCATATCGCGGAATTGACAGTCGTCGTACCGCCTACCGTCATGCCCATTGTTATTGACACCGGAGGCAATCCAAAAGCGATCGTTGCCCCGCCGTCACGGTACATCATACCCATCATGTTGCCGGGGTCCTGATTGAAATCTTTTTCTGTAAAATATCCGCCCTCTTCCAGCACTACGACCTTAAGCCCCTTTACGGCAAGCTCCTTTGCAACGACTGCCCCTCCGGCGCCTGAACCGATAATGCATACATCGGCCTTTATATCTACATGGCCCTTTATATCCTTACATTCCTTAATCATATTTGACCCCTAGCCTCTGACACCTTTATACCCCTGACTGTTATCGAATTTTTCTTTGTATCCTATGGCATCCTTCACTTCGATGATTCCGTAAAAAGCGGGAAACACAAGCACTTTGACTATCAGCAATGAAAACGGCCCAGGAAACGCGGAATTCTCGATGAGATGCAGAAGTTCGGTTCGCTCCTGTTCATCCATATTGACAAGCTGTTTGAATTTTCCCATAAAAATGACAGGCCAGGCATAATTCAGTATATGCACCATCACCCTGAGCGTAAACCGGGTAACAAAAGGCATTCTTGAAAGTATGAAATCCGTCCTGGGAAGCCACTTGTCTTCAATATCGGCAGCCCCGAGTTCGAAGCTGGCACCTCCTCTGGGAATTATTCCGCCTGCCATTGCGGCGATAATCTTCGCATCTTTTTTGCTAAGAACTTTATAAGGCATACCTGTCTCCTTAGAAGGCATCAAATAATATCAGGATTTTACCAACCTTAAAGATTTCAGGAAATCATACATTTCTCTCAACGGGAAATACACAATGGAACTGGATATGATTTTTTCTGTTGCCATATCAGATATAGTTCCATAGCAGGTGACATGCGTCCTGTGAAGATTCCACGGCCATATGTTCACCTTTTCACCCACATATCTGTATCCCCTGTCATCGTCCCCTTTGAAATCGAGCTCGTAGCGGATCTTACGTTCCGAGAAATACATGAGTTTCAGATATCCTTTGCAGTCGGCCTTGTTTACCAGACCACCCACTGTAATAAAACCACTGGCGCTGCTCACAAGAAACTCTTTTGAGCGGGGATTCAGGAATTTGAAAAGATCGCCGTTGCCCCATGTCAGGGAAAAATTAATGGGCAGTTCCCTTCCGCCGTAAGAGCCGTCGGAAAAAGTATGTGTCCCGATCATTATTTCATCCATCTTGAATCCAACCATGATACCCTCACAACCCTGCCTGTTTTTTGATAAGATACGAGGCAAATGAAAAAAGATCAAAGTCGGGGAAACAACCCCATCTCATTAAATTTATTGATGTTTATTAAAGCATCTGCAAAAGTAGCGTATTGGCCGTTTTTTGTCAAAGAAAAAGATGTTAGTATATCAGCCGGTTGATACATTACAAAGAGGGGTTTCATGTGAGCCATATATCCGAAAACATCATAAGGATTCTCAAAGATATTCCTGAGAACGTCAGGGTTGTTGCTGCCGCAAAATCAAGAAACCTGGAAGAGGTCAGAGAAACCATTGAAGCCGGAATAACAATGATCGGAGAAAATTATCTGCAGGATGCCAAAGGCATCATCAGCGAGATTGGAGATATGGCATCCTGGCATTTCATAGGACATGTCCAGAAGAACAAGGTCAAGCATATCATTCCCATGTTCGATATGGTGGAAACCGTCGATTCGAAGGAACTGGCCCTGCTGATCGACCAGACTTCAGCAAAGCTGGGCAGGATCATGCCGGTACTGATAGAGGTAAACAGCGGGCGTGAAGAGCAGAAGGCCGGCGCAATGCCCGAGGAAGTCCCGGCACTGGCTGAATACATGAGCACGCTCAAGAACATACGGCTAAACGGACTCATGACAATGGGACCCTTTGTCGATGACCCGGAGAAATTAAGACCCTGTTTCAGGCTGACACGGAATCTCTTTGAAGAACTCAAGACAAAAAGCCTGCCGGATACGGAAATGAAATGGCTTTCAATGGGCATGAGCGATTCGTACAGGATCGCTATCGAAGAAGGCGCAAACCTGGTCAGGATAGGGACTCTGATATACGGGCCGAGACCGCCTAAAGTTTACTGATTTCCGGCCTCTTCTCCGGTTGATGCGGCCGACCTGGGTTTCCAGACAAAACTCGCCACACCCACGCTGAATTCATAAAGCACCAGAAGCGGTACCATCATAAGCATCATGCTGACAGGATCGGGCGGGGTGAGAACCGCCGCAACAATGGCTATGGCCAGTATAGCATATCTCCTCTGTTTCCTGAGGAATTGAGGGGAGACAATGCCTATCTTTGCAAGAAAGAAAATTATGACCGGAAGCTCGAATATCGCTCCGAATGCAATCAGCAGCGTTACTGTAAAGCTCAGGTATTCGTTCAGCTTTGGCATTGCGTATATATCGCCTGATGCATATCCTAGAAGGAATTTGAAGCCGAACGGAAACACCACGAAAAAGGCGAATGAAGCCCCGAGCAGAAAAAAGAACGTGGCCATGAGCACAAACGGTATGACATACCTGCGTTCCTTCTCATACAGACCCGGCATCACGAATTTCCATATCTGATAAAAGATAACGGGTGCCGCCAGGATCAATCCGGCAAAGAATGATACCTTGAGGTATGTTACAAACGCCTCGGGAAGGGCGGTGTAAATCAGATGAGACCCGGGCGGCATAGCGTTTACCAGAGGTTTGATAAGAAATCTGAAAATCTTCTCCGAAAAGCCGTAGCTCAATGCAAACCCTGCCGCTATGGCCAGAAGACTTTTTATAAGCCTTGATCTCAGCTCGGAGAGATGGTCTGTGATGGGCAGCTTCGGGTCATCCAATCAGTCTGCCCCCTGTTTGATATTATCGTCCACATCTTTTGATTCAGATGCGGTTTCAGCCGGAGAATCTTCAGTCTTGCCGTCCTTGTCATCGGACTCCGGTTTTGCTGAATTGTTCCTGTCTTCTCCGGCTATGTCTATTTCCCGCTTCAGGTCGCTCGTAGCACGCTGGAACTCTCCCATTGCCTTGCCGAGCATCCGGGCAAGATCGGGCAACTTGTTCGGCCCCAGTACGATAAGGGCTATCAAAAGTATTATAAATAGTTCCGTTCCACCTATGCCGAACATGCGAGCCCTTATAGGATGAACAAATCAGGGTGTCAATTTATTATGCAACCGTAATACCGTCATCGAGATAGACATCCTGGATAGCCTGAAGGAGCTCAATGCCTTCTTTCATGGGCCTCTGGAAGGCCTTTCTTCCCGAGATCAGACCCATGCCGCCGGCGCGCTTGTTTATGACAGCCGTCCTTACCGCCTCGGCAAGGTCTGTTTCCCCCTTTGATTCACCGCCTGAATTAATAAGTCCCATCCTGCCCATATAGCAGTTCATCACCTGATAGCGTGTGAGATCTATAGGGTGGTCTGTCGTCAGTCTGGAATACACCAGAGGAGAGGTCTTTCCGAAGCCGATTGCCGTATAACCGCCGTTCACTGTGGGCTGTTTCTGCTTTACAATATCCGCCTCGATTGTTACCGACAGGTGGTTGGCCTGTCCTGTAAGGTCTGCCGCAGTGTGATAGTCGATACCTCCTTTCTTGAAACCATTGTTTCTGAGGTAAGCCCACAGAATAGTGACAAGCCCCAGCTCATGCGCATGTGCGAATGCCTCGGATATTTCCATGACCTGTCTCGAACTCTCCTCGGAGCCGAAATAGATGGTTGCGCCGATGGCGGCGGCACCCATGTCGAATGCCTGCTGTACATTTGCGAAAAGTATCTGGTCGTGTTTCTCCGGATAAATCAGCAGGTCGTTGTGATTTATTTTAAGTATGAAAGGAATCCTGTGTGCATACTTTCTGGCAACTGAGCCCAGCACGCCAAGAGTTGAAGCCACCGCGCTGCAGCCAGCTTCGATCGCAAGTTTGACGATATTCTCAGGATCGAAATAAAGAGGATTCGGCGCAAAAGAAGCGCCTGCGCTGTGCTCGATGCCCTGATCCACAGGCAGGATGGAAAGATAGCCCGTGCCGCCGAGCCTTCCGTGGCCGATAATGCTTTGCATGTTTCTGAGCACGTTGGGGCTCCTGTCCGAGAGCATCAGGCTCCTTTCGACATAATCGGGGCCGGGAAGGTTCAGGTTCCCCTTTGGAACGATGCATTTGTGCTCGAGCAGGTCTTTTGCAGCCTTTTTACCAAGCAACTCAGCTATCTTCTCACGCATATCCTTCCTCCTTTGTTTTATCTGTATGCCGCATCAATCTTGTCATGTTCACCTAGATAATATATGTCCATGGGCTTCAGGTCATCACTCAGTTCATAGACAAGCGGAATTCCGGTAGGTATGTCCACGTCTTCAATCTGATCCTCATCAAGGTTCTGCAGATGCTTAACAAGAGAGCGCAGCGAATTGCCATGTGCGCTTATAAGGACATTCCTTCCCGATTTCAGGCATGGTTTTATATCGCCGTGCCATAGAGGCATAAGCCTTTTGAGCACGTCATCGAGGCATTCGGTAAGCGGAATGTCATCATCGCTTACATCCCTGTACCTAATTTCATGTCCGGGCCAGCGGCTGTCCGACCTGCCAAGCGCAGGCGGTCTGTTGTAGTATCCCCTGCGCCAGTGATGCACCATATTTTCACCGTATTTTTCAGCTGTTTCGGATTTATTCAGACCTTGAAGCGCCCCGTAATGCCTCTCGTTAAGCCGCCAGTTCTTGACAACAGGTATCCAGTATTGTCCGCATTCATCGAGGACTATGTTGAGCGTATCAATCGCCCTTTTAAGAAGAGACGTGAATGCAACATCGAAAATATAACCTTCCCTTTTTATCAACACTCCCGCTTCATGCGCCTGGGTTATGCCTTTTTCGGACAGGCCGACATCCGTCCAGCCCGTAAAACGGTTTTCGTTGTTCCATACGCTTTCCCCGTGACGTAGAAGGACCAGTAATTTCATGACGGCTCCTTATGTCTGTTGTTCATTCATTTATCGAAATTTTTGCCGTGTAATATAAATAAAAAAATCAATATCCGGTGAAATTATACAAATGAAGCGTTAAACATTTTGCTAACGCAGGTTGACTATTGGGATTACCTGCAATAGTCTTGTTTCATGCTCAGACAAACAGTCGCAGACACCGTAACAATTAAGGGGACCGGCCTTCACAGAGGCAATATGGTCTGTCTGAACATCAAGACCGGAAAAAACGGCATAGTTTTTATCAGGGAAGGCGTAGAAATCCCTGCAAGACCGGACTTTGTCACGGATACGAGACTCAATACAATGCTCGGCTTCAAGGATGTCTTCATTTCCACTGTGGAACATCTTATGAGTGCGCTGTATGGACTTGGAATTACCGACTGCGAAGTACATGTGGATGGCGACGAGATGCCCTCCATGGACGGATCGGCCCTGCCTTTCTTCAAGGCCATCTCTGAAGCGGGAATGCTTGCAATAGGAGAGATTGACCCCATCGTCATCAAATCAAAACTGAGGGTTGGCGATGACATCGCCTATGTTGAAATCGAACCGGGAGATTTCTCAATAAGCTATTCAATCGATTTCCCGGAACCGGCAATCGGCAGACAGACATATATATATTCCGGCGGAGATTATAAAGAACTGATCGCACCGGCGAGGACATTCGGAAGGCTTAAGGATGTTGATATGATGAGGGCAATGGGGCTTGCGCTCGGCGGGAGCCTTGAAAACGCAGTCGTCGTGGACAATGATACCATCCTCAATCCCGAGGGCCTTCGTTACAGGGACGAGTTCATAAGGCACAAGATCCTTGACCTTCTGGGCGACCTGTGGCTACTGGGAAGGCCTGTTGCGGGAATAATCAAAGCATCCAGGGCAAACCACAGACTGCACGTCGAGATGGCAAAGGCTATATTATCGGAATCATCAGACAGGGAATGATATGTCAAAAAAGACGATAGAGTTCAGCATTGCATTTCTACTGATGGGGCTCATCGTTGTCCTTGTCTGGGTGGAAAAACACCTGCCGCAATTCCAGGCAATGCCGTCAAGTCATGTAACATTCCTGGCGCTTCTCAATCTTAACATCGTCCTTTTAATCCTGGTAATCTTCCTTGTTGTAAGAAACGTCGTAAAGCTCATGCTGGAGCGGCGGAGAGGGATGCTCGGCTCAAAGCTGCGCACCAAGCTTGTTGCATCGTTTGTCACACTCACGATCTTTCCGGCAATGGTTCTGTTCTTCACCAGCGTAATCTTTATTGACAGGAGCATGGAGGGCTGGCTTTCCGAAGAGGTCAAAAAGGCTATTGCCGAATCTCTTAATGTTGCGAACATTTATTATCAGGAGGCATCGGTTGATGCCCGGCACTATGCGACATTCATATCGGAGGAGATCACGCAGAGAAGGCTCCTTCGTGAAGGTAACCTCGACATACTGAAAGACCTGCTTGACGACAGGATGGAAATGTTCCGGCTGTCCGCAGTTGCAGTTTTTTCTTCCCAGGGAGAGGAACTTGTCAAGATCATATCGCCCAAACTCGGGATTTCGACACTGCCCGACCCTGAATCAGGTCTTGTCAAGGCAGCAATGAACGGCGACAGCACCAGCAGGATCATCCAGGCGGGAAAGGCTGATATCATAGAAGGCATAGTACCGATACACTCTTCATTCAATCCGAAAGATATCGTAGGCGTTCTTGCAGTCGACTACTATGTACCGGAAAGTCTCTCGGGAAGGCTCGGGCTTATTGATACCTCATATAATGATTATATAGAAAGTCTGAGATTGAAGGGCTGGATAAAGACGGAATTCATAATAACCCTTACTTCAGTGACTCTGCTTGTTATCTTCTCTGCAATCTGGTACGGGCTGAACCTGTCAAAAGGGCTTACTAACCCTATAGAAAAGCTGGTCGAAGGCACCCAGAGGGTATCAAAAGGCGATCTCGGGTTTTCCGTCGACGTGACTTCGGATGACGAACTGGGAATACTTGTCAAGGACTTCAACCAGATGGTGGGAGACCTGAAGGATTCCAGGACAAACCTTGAGCAGACCTACAACGAGCTTGCCGCACGCAACATGTATATCCAGACAGTTCTTAAAAACGTATCAACCGGTGTCATATCGGTTGATGCAAACGATAATATATCGATGATCAATGCAAGCGCCCAGAAAATGCTTGCAATAAAAATAGACAAGGTCATCGGCCGGAAGTGGCAGGATGTCATGAAGGAAGAGCACCTCCCTATTGTGACTGGGCTGTCCGATGCCCTCAACAACAGCAAGGGATCGGTTATCGAGAGGGAAATCGTGCTGAGCATCGAGGGCAGAAGGCTCTCGCTGCTCATTCATGCCTCCATGCTTTATGACGATAATAACGAATACATTGGTGTTGTTGTCGTCTTTGACGACCTCACCGAACTTCAGCGCATGCAGCGCGTAGCGGCATGGCGCGAGGTCGCAAGAAGGATCGCACACGAGATCAAGAATCCGCTTACTCCCATACAGCTGTCGGCTCAGAGGCTGAGGCGGCGGTACCTCGACAAGATCAATGACGACCCCGAGGTCTTTGACGAATGTACTCGGCTCATCGTGACACAGGTGGAGGAGATGAAACGGCTGGTTGACGAATTCTCGGCATTTGCCAAGATGCCCTCGTCGATGCCTGTGCCGGACAACCTGAATGAAGTGCTGACTGACGCCGTTGCGCTTTATAAGCAGGCCCATCCCGATATAGAATATATTCTGGAAACCGATGAAACCCTCACCGGCGTCGAGATTGACCGTTCCCAGATGAGCAGGGCCATCACCAACCTGCTGGAAAATGCAACGGTCGCATTGAAGGAATCGGATGTCCCCGTCAAGACAATCACGGCAAAGACCTCCTACAACCGCGATATACGCTTTGCCAGACTTGAGATTATGGATTCCGGCCCCGGCATCCCGGAAAAGGTCAAGGAAAGAATATTCGAGCCGTATTTTTCCACCAAAAGAACAGGGACAGGCCTTGGACTGGCAATAGTAAAAAGCATTGTTACCGATCACAACGGATTTATCCGGGTACGCGACAATAAGCCTAACGGCACAATTATAACAATCGAACTACCCGTTAAGGAGAAGGCATGAAATACACGGTACTCATTGTAGACGACGAAGACAATATCAGACTCTCATTAAAGGGCAGCCTCGAGGATGAGGGCTTCTATGTCATGCAGGCATCCTCAGGAGAGGACGCACTTAAAATTATTGACAAACAGGATGTGGACATTGTGCTGCTGGACATATGGATGCCCGGCATTGACGGGATACAGACGCTTCAGGAGATCAAGAAAATTAATCCCGACCTACCCGTGATTATAATGACCGGTCACGGTTCTATCGATGCCGCGATAAAGACAACCAGGCTCGGGGCGCTTGATTTTCTTGAAAAGCCGCTGGACCTGAACCGCATTATAATCACCATAAATAATGCGCTCCACATGAAGGAACTTTCAGCAGAAAACGCCCTGTTGAAGAAAAAGACAGAAAAAGACAACGAGATGATCGGGACTTCCCCCGCCATCCTCAAGCTGAAGGAGGAAATTGACAGGGCCGCGCCTTCTGATTCATGGGTTCTCATACTTGGTGAAAACGGTACCGGAAAGGAGCTCGTGGCCAGAAGTCTGCATAAACAGAGCAGGCGTAGTAATCAGCCTTTTGTCGAAGTCAACTGCGCCGCCATTCCGGGTGAACTCATAGAAAGCGAACTTTTCGGTCATGAAAAAGGCTCTTTCACAGGGGCGACAGAGCGCAAAAGAGGCAAGTTCGACCTTGCGAACAACGGAACCCTCTTCCTCGATGAGATAGGAGACATGAGCATGAACACGCAGGCCAAGATACTGCGTATTCTCCAGGAGCAGCGATTCGAGCGTGTAGGAGGCTCCCAGACCATACAGGTGGATGTAAGGGTTCTAACGGCGACAAACAAGAATCTCGAGGAAGAGATTGCAAACGGCAATTTCAGACAGGACCTCTATTACAGACTGAACGTCATCCCGCTTTATGTTCCGCCTTTAAGGGAACGCAAAGAGGACATCCCCCAGCTTATCGAACATTTTCTCACTATGTATGCCGTCCTTAACAACGGCAACAAAAAGATCATAACAGAAGGCGCCATAAAAAAGCTCATGCAGCATGACTGGCCGGGAAATGTCAGGGAGCTCAAAAACATACTCGAAAGGCTCGTCATAATGACCCCCGGTAACACCATTACGGCGGATAATGTCTCGCCACTTACATCAAAGGCCACATCCGAATTCGAGAGGATCTTTGATATTGATCTCTTAAAAGACGCAAGGAACGAGTTCGAGAGGATATTCATATCCAAAAAACTCGCACAGTGCGGTTACAACATATCAAAGACCGCAGATATGATAGGGGTTGAGCGAAGCAACCTCCATCGTAAGATCAAAGGGCTTGAAATAGATGCATGAAGCAGGTGCTGTCAGAAAAGACCCTGGCGGCAGGCTGAATATAGCCCTTGTATATCCGAATACATATTTTGTCGGCATGTCCAATCTCGGCGTTCATGCCATGTACAGGGCATTCAACGATCATCCGGGAATCGTCTGTGAACGGTTCTTTACCGATTATCCCAGATCTGTTGAAAATGCCCGGCCCATATCTGATTTTCACATAATAGCCTTTTCCGTTTCCTATGAACTCGACTGGATAAATGCAGCAAAGATACTCAAAGATGCAAAGATACCTGTCCTGGCCTCGAAACGAAGCGGCACACCGGTTGTAATAGCCGGCGGGGCCGCAGTATCAATGAATCCGGAGCCGGCAGCCGACATGCTCGATATCTGCTTTATCGGTGACGGGGAACCTGCCCCTGATATGATTCATGATGCCTTTATCATGAGTGCGGGCTATGAAGAATTCCTTGACAGGCTCGCGGGCAAACCCGGCATTTATATACCGGGCAGGCCGCTTGCCAGGGAATTCTCCGGCAGCACACTTAACCCCATCCCATTACCAGCACATACTGCAGTGATGACGGATTCCACTGCCTTCAGCGACATGTTCCTTGTCGAGACAGCCAGAGGCTGCCCGTTTTCATGCAGGTTCTGCGCTGCAAGAAATATATATTCACCGTTCAGGGCGGTCAGACTTGATAATCTTATACCGGCATTTGAAAAAGCTAAGGAATCAGGGCTTAAACTCGGAATGGTCAGCGCATCACTGAATAACCACCCCCAGACCGAGGACATGTTCAGGGCTATAAATGACCTTGATTTAAAGATTGCGCCACCGTCACTAAGGCTTGGAATGATCACGCCGGAGTTCATCAGTCTTATTGAACGCTCCGGCACAAAAGGCGTTACCCTTGCCCCTGAGACCGGCTCCGAGCGATTAAGAAAATCGGTATCGAAAAATATAAAGAACGAAGCCGTTCTCCTTGATATCGAAGCGCTTGTATCTGCAGGTATCATGGATATCAAGCTGTATTTCATGATCGGACTTCCTGGAGAGAACCTGGAAGATATCGATGCAATCATCGACCTGGTAAAACGCTGCCGACAGACTTTTATAAAAGTCTCCAGAGGCAATAAAAAGATCGGCAGCATCCAGGTCAGTGTCAACACCTTCGTTCCAAAGCCCAGAACGGATTTCGAGCGCATGGAAATGATCGACATCAGAGATGCAAAGAAGAGGCTTAAAAGGATTGAAGACGGACTCAGGCGGCAAAGCAATGTCAAGCTCGGCTATGAAGGCCCTAAATGGGCATACCTTCAGGCTGTCATCGCCCGGGGAGACAGGCATGTCCTTGATTTGATGATCAGACTTGCAGATGTCCCTGAATCACACTGGCAGGACATTTTGAAATCATGGGAAAGGAATCCCGACTATTATGCACTCAGGAAACGGGGGGAAGAAGAGATACTCCCCTGGGACTTTTTAAATAAGAAAGTCTGAATAAATATTTGCCGCTATGAACAGAAACTTTTTTATTGTTACTTGAGACAGCCATGTGTAAAAATATTTTTTAATGCCCTGACAGCAGGCAAAAGAAAAGGTTTACATAAAGGAGGTTTTTTTATGTCATTCATAGGTGAGGATCTGTTTCACTTTCAGGCATCTTTAATAGAATCAGGCTCTTCTTTTGAAGATTTCGTGCGCGAAAACTACGTCAACAAATGGATCGGCGATACCATCTATTCGGCAATGGCCATTCGGACCACTATGGTAACTGCAGCTACAAATTTTCTTACGAATGAAGGGCTTTTCAACCTTGAACGGATTCTGATGAGCCCTATTACCGACCCGCTTGCACATGATGTCGAACATGTACCTTCAATTCATTACAAGGGTATGCCTTATGTCACGACTCATTCCATGATCTACCATAAGTTTCTGGCGTGCTTTAACCCGAAGATAAAGGGAATTTTCGTCGATTCTCCGAACATCAGGCTCGAGATAGAGAGCCCTCAGAGAAAACAGCGCGGCAAATACCTGATCGACTTTTCGCAGATCGATATTGAGGTGAAAAGAAACAGGGGCATTACACTCACCCAATACAAGAATGAACCTGAAAAGGTGAAAGCCATATTAAATGAAGACATCGAAAGGGCATATGATTTCTTCGAGCGGTTGATTATTGCCATGGTAAGTGCGGTAGCCTCAAAGAATGAAGACGAACTCAAGGCCCTTGGTGTAATACTGGAAGTGCCCAGGCAACCGTTCCCGAGATTTCGTAATGATGATATTCTAAAAAGATACGGCAAGGCATGGGGAGAGGTTATGGCCGGCGAGGAAACGAACGAGCAGTTCTTCTGGGTAACAGGGCTGATGCGTGAAAACTATGACCTTATATACCCCTACATTCTTCCTGACGGCACCAGGCTCCCGATATCATCATTCACATCAGACATGATCTACAACTACGATATATGCGCAAAGGCCAGACAGCGGGATACCGGCAAATTCATGCCCGCACTGGAAATCCTTTCCGGTGCAATCCGGGAATGGCTTTATGAGCCTATTATTGAAAGACTCATCGACAATAAAATTCTTACTGAAAGGCCTGTATTCGAGAATGGGAATATAAAAAACATCGAACCCCTTGCAGGCTACAGCCCATTCCTGTCAGCCGCCTGCATGACAGATGAGAACGGCCGACCTTATTTCCCCGAGACTTTCGGCGGAGGGCTCGGAGTGGAACGGTTTCTTTATTCAGTGCTCAGAGGAAAAGCCGTTGAGAAAATAGACGATATTACCTGCTTCGGCAAGAATCCCGATTCTTACCCTATTTTCCTCTTTTGATATATTGTAAGATTTCAATACGGATTCATTATTTGAGAAAACGATATGCGTAAACGGACCTTCAATCTGGTGCTTATTACAGCCTGTGTTTTATTCCCGGTAGCGCTTACAGCCGGTGAATCCAACTATCAGCCTTTCATAGTCGGACTAAGGGCATCGGGAATGGGCGGAGCGGTAAGCGCCGATGCCGAAGGGATGGATGCCTGCTATTATAATCCCGCAGGAATTGCCGATTCCACGACCGGATCAATTTCTGCAAGTGCAAACCTTTACGGCGTACAGAATTCTAAAACAGATGACAGCCTTTATCCTGAAGAGGACCTTAAAGCAAACACACTTGCCACCATTCCAACAGGCATCAGCGTCATATATCCGTATAATGACAATATGAAGCTGGCTTTTTCCGTTTTTGTACCCATGCAGATTTCCGCCAAAGAGATCGAATCATTCTTCGGAGAGAACAAGGAACACTATTACAATTTTACAAACAGCCTCCAGGTCCTTTATATAGGCCCGTCCATCGGATACAAATTAACGGATAGACTGAACATCGGCGCTTCGGCCTATTGCGCATATACAACATCGAGCCAGTTCCAGAACCTGTTCTGGAAAGACTACGAGTTCTCATTCTCAAGCAATTACAAGTATTCGGTTTATGCTGCACTCATATCTGCCGGTTTGCAATACAGGTTGACGGATATTTTAAATATAGGCCTTTGCGTGACTTCACCCTCGATATGGATTTCAGGCAGCGGCACATTGCATGAGAGCGCCGTAAGGAACTCGAACAGCGACTATGCCCCTGTCTCGATATATGAGGATAATCTGAAGGCGGACAACGGCATACCCGCACAGATAAAGATGGGCCTTTCATTGAATGTCCCGAAGGAATACGGGATCGGAATGGATGTCACATATCATTTTGCCCACAGCTATCAATGGCTAGAAGAAAATGGCGCATGTTTTCCGCCTGACTGCAGCAACAGCATAGACCGAAGTCATAAGGCGGTAACTGATATACAGGTGGGTGGTGAATATTATATAAAGAAAAAATACCCCATCCGTGCCGGTTTTTTCACAAGTTTTTCATCCGCACCTGATGCAGACCCCAACGAAATAAACGAATTGCCTAAAATTGACCTTTATGGATTTACCGTAAGTTTCGGAGTCGAGACCGAACATGTCATAACAACACTTGGCGCCCAGTATGTTTTCGGAAACGGAGAGGCTATAGGCTATAAAATGATCGGCACTGAATATCTGGAACCTACCGTGGTAAGCGCTTATGAGGACTCATTATATTTCTCTTTAAGCACGGCCTATATTTTTTAACAGATTGCAGACA
Source organism: Desulfomonilia bacterium (assembly GCA_036567785.1). Classification (NCBI taxonomy): domain Bacteria; kingdom Pseudomonadati; phylum Thermodesulfobacteriota; class Desulfomonilia; species Desulfomonilia bacterium. The sequence goes on from DATCTV010000060.1 coordinate 49,996, forward strand.
GCTGATTCCCTGCTTGTCACGAAATATAATTTCCGGTATCAAATTGGTGTTTGTTTTTATCATATCTGGACATTCATCCAGCAGGGATTATTAATAATTAAATGATAGCCAGCGTAAAATCAGCTGCCCTTCTCGGTACTGAAGCAATCGGCATTACCGTTGAGGCCGACGTAAAGCATGGAATACCCTCTTTTTCAATAGTTGGACTGCCTGACAATGCAGTGAAAGAAAGCCGCGACAGGGTTAGATCTGCAATTGCCAATTCCGGTCTTGATTTTCCGCCGCTTAGGATCGTCGTCAATCTTGCCCCTGCTGACGTAAAGAAAGAGGGCGGCGTATATGATCTGCCGATTGCCATAGCTATACTGGCCGCCATGGGAGTTGTCCCCCGGGAAACAGCCTCGTCATACCTTTTTGTCGGCGAGCTCGGGTTAACAGGTTCAATAAGGTCAACCAAGGGCGCCATATCTGCCGCGTTCCTTTCGAAATCACTCGGCCTCAAAGGACTCATCTGTCCGAGGGCAAACATCAACGAGGCCCTTCTTTCAGGCGCCAGAGTATGGCCCTGCAAAGACATCAAAGAAACTGTCAGGATTCTCAAGGAAAATCCTGAAGGGATTTTAAGGACTGAAATCCTGCTTCCTGAGAAAACCGATCATGAACCTGACATGTCAGAGATTGCCGGTCAGACTTTACCCAAAAGGGCCATTATCATTTCCGCACTCGGTGGTCATAACCTTCTCATGATCGGCCCTCCCGGAGCCGGAAAATCCATGCTAGCAAAAAGGCTCCCTTCAATACTTCCGCCGCTTACCAGGCAGGAAATACTTGAATGTACAAGAATTTATTCCGTAGCTGGCAGACTGCCAAAGAATTCAATAATATTGAAAAGACCTTTAAGATCACCCCATGCATCAATATCTGAACCCGGACTTATAGGCGGAGGTGGAAACCCTTCTCCGGGAGAGATCACACTGGCCCATAACGGCGTGCTTTTTCTAGATGAAATGCCGGAATTCAAAAGGTCGGCACTGGAAGCCATGCGGCAGCCCATGGAAGATGGTGAGGTAACCGTATCGAGGGCTTCCATGTCGGTCACTTTCCCGTCAAGATTCCAGCTTATTGCTGCAATGAATCCATGCCCATGCGGCTTCAAAGGGCATCCTGCGAAAGAGTGCCGCTGCACACCTGTTCAAATCTCAAAATATCTTTCGAAACTTTCAGGACCGCTCCTTGACCGGATTGACCTGCATGTCTGGGTCGACCCGGTGGAAATAGAAAATGTCATGAACTGCCCGCCTGGCATACCGTCTGCTCAGATCAAGGACACCATAATGAGAGCCAGACAGATGCAGATTGAGCGCGGACACATAAACGCAAGGATTCCGGATAAGGACATTGACAAGATTTGCAGCCTCAGCCCTTCATGCCGGTCTCTTCTCATTTCGGCAATGAAGCAGTTCAATCTGAGCATGCGAGCCTATAAACGTGTGATAAAAGTATCGCGAACGATTGCAGACCTTGACGGAATGGAAAATATTTCTGAAAAGCATCTTGCCGAAGCCCTTCAGTTCAGACCGGAAATAGAAATATAAATATCTGATGATACCCTATCTCTACATGAACAGGGCGCTTACAGAGTCATTTGTATAGATTCTCCGTATGGCTTCGGCCAGGATAGGCGCCACAGAAATTACTTTTATCCTGCTGTTTCCAGCTGCATTGTCCCTCAATGGCACAGTATCGGTAACAATAAGTTCGTCTATCGGGGAAGCGTTCAGCCTGTCTATTGCAGGGCCTGACAAAACCCCATGGGTACAGCATGCAGCAACCTTGCTCGCCCCTGCTTCCATAAGCGCTCGGGCTGCATTGGTGAGAGTGCCGGCCGTGTCGACCATGTCATCAACAAGCATGCAGGTCTTGCCCTTAACATCGCCTATGATGTTCATTACCTCGCTTTGATTGGCCCTTTCCCTTCTCTTATCTATGATGGCAAGGTCTGCTCGAAGAGGTTTTGCAAACGCCCTCGCCCTTTCGACGCCCCCTGCATCCGGTGATACGATGATGATGTTTTCCGGATAATTTTCTTTTATATACTCCAGCATGACCGGCTTCGAATAAAGGTTGTCCACAGGAATATCGAAGAACCCTTGAATCTGGCCTGCATGAAGGTCAATCGTAAGCACACGGTGAGCACCGGCGGTTTCCAGAAGATTTGCCACCAGTTTGGCACTTATAGGGGTTCTGCCTGATGATTTCCTGTCCTGCCTGGCATAACCGAAATATGGTATTACAGCGGCTATTCTGCTTGCCGAAGCCCTTTTAACTGCATCAAGCATGATAAGAAGTTCCATTACATGCTCATTGCTTGGCGGACATGTCGACTGGACTATGAAAATGTCTTTACCGCGTATACTTTCGTTAATCTCAACAGCGGTCTCTCCGTCAGAAAAAGTCTGCACCCTGGCTTCGCCAAGTTTAATGCCAAGAATATCACATATACTGACAGCAAGCGCACTATTAGAATTCCCGCCAAATACCCGGATATCAGACATCATGATTCTGCTCCTATTATATTATAAGTGATCGGAAAGATAATATCTCAATCACCTATAATGAGATATGTAACTTATGCCCTGGTTTAAGACGACATCCCTACTCGTGATATAAAAAGCAAGTCGGGCAAATTTATTGTTGAACCTCGTCGTCGGTTAATCTCTCTTCGTATTCGTTCAGGATTGTCTTCTCAATCATGTCCCTCATTTCCATGTTGAGCGGGTGGGCGGTATCACGGAATGTACCGTCCTTCCTTTTTCGGGACGGCATTGCAACAAAAAGTCCGGTTGCACCATGAATAACCCTTAAATCCCTGACTACGAAGCAGTTGTCAAATACCACTGATGCATAAGCTTTCAATTTGTCGTTATTCTGAACCGGAAAAACCTTAACTTCTGTAATCTCCATTGACTCCCCCCAGTGTTCTAGTTGTGGGTATATATTTATACCCCTCTCGTTTTCTCAACTTAATCATTGCATGCTCGAGATGCCTGGCATCCTCAAACACCCCGAAAACAGTTGAACCGCTTCCCGACATCAGGGCCCCGAGGGCACCTGCACGGATTAAATCCATTTTAACTGTTTTAAGTTCCGGATGCAACTCAAATGCACTAACTTCAAGATCATTAAATAAATAATTCTCCGGTGCAATACTTTCTTCAGTTATGTCCTTTATTTTAAACACATCCTTATTATTAGTCAATGACATCTTATACTTAGAAAAAACCTTTGGGGTTGAAATTCCGAACGGCGGGATGACAAGAAGATAAACCCTCTCTTCAATCAAAACATCGGACAACAGCATGTCCCCTCTGCCACCCATCAGCGCGGATTTTCCATGTATGAAAAAAGGGCAATCAGCTCCTATTTCCCGGGCCATTTGACACAGCTGATCCTCTTTCAGACCTGTATCGAATAATTCATTCAGTGCGACAAGAGCATGGGCCGCATTACTGCTGCCTCCACCGAGACCCGCGCCAAACGGGACATTCTTATCTATCCTTATCCTTACGCCATTTTTCAATCCCGTTTTAAGCTTGAACAGACCGGCGGCTTTAAACACAAGGTTGTCAACAGATGAGCATCCGCAATCTGGGGCATCGAGTTCAATGCCCTCTATCTCCTTCTGAAGATACAGGGTATCGAAAAAATTCACAGGCACCATGAGCGTCAGAAGCTCATGGTACCCATCATTTCTTTTGCCTGTAACCTTCAGCAAAAGATTTATCTTTGCAGGGCTTAAAACCCTCACTTGATTTCAAACGCGAGATACTGAGACCTTCCCTCCCTGATAATGAGCATCAGGATTGAATCTCCCTTTCTGAGGCCTTTTACGGCAGCAAGATAATCATCCACCGTATCTACGGCTTTGTAATTGATCTCTCTTATGACATCGCCTTTCTTGATTATCCCCGATGCAGGACTACTGTCATCAACGTCGACAACAACGGCACCTTTAATGTCATCAAGCCTCAGTCTTTTGGCCAGGTCAGGAGTAATATTTTTTACCGTAATACCAAGAGAATCTTTCGACTCCTTGTCCGGTACACTTTTGTCCCCGCCCTCTTTGCCAAGTGCTGCAATATGCTCATCAGTCCTTTTTTCCAGCTTGGTCTCTAGCTTAAGTTCCTTCTTTCCGCGCCATACGCCAATGGTTATTTTAGAGCCTGGCTTGAACGTGCCTATCATCTGGGTGAGAGCCGATGGATCTTTGACTTCAGAACCGTTAACGGAGATTATGACATCACCTTTTAATACACCCGCTTTGGCCGCAGGGTCACCCGGATAGACCATTGTTACCATTGCGCCTTTAGGCTCTTTAAGCCCCACGGCTTTTGCGATTTCAGGCGTCACTTCCTGAATTCCTACGCCCAGCCAGCCCCTGGTTACAGAACCCGTCTGTTTTAGTTCCATCAGTATTTCCTTGGCCATGTTAATAGGAATTGCAAAACCGATACCCTGTCCGGATGCGACGATGGCGGCGTTTATACCTACAACCTGGCCCCTCATGTCTATGAGCGGCCCTCCCGAGTTTCCAGGGTTGATTGCAGCATCTGTCTGAATGAACTGGTCATATGGGCCAGCACCGATAATCCTGTATTTTGCGCTTACGATTCCTATTGTCACTGTATGGCTCAGGCCGAATGGATTTCCTATTGCCATAACCCAGTCGCCGATTTTAAGGATATCGGAGTTCCCGAGCTTCACTGCAGGAAGTTTACCTTCCGGATTGATCTTGATAAGTGCTATATCCGTATTCGTATCTTTTCCGATAAGTTTGGCGTCGTATTCCTTTTTGTCATTCAGAGACACGACGATCTTTTCGGCACCGTCAATTACATGCGCATTTGTAATGATATACCCGTCAGTTGAGATAATGAAACCGGAACCCAGGCTCTTCTGTTCCTGCTTTTCAGGAGTATTCGGCATTCCCTCGAAGAAACGGTTGAAGAAATCCTCGAAAGGATCATCCGGGCCTCCGCCAAACGGCGAACGGTATTTTTTCATTATGTCTTTCTGCTGGATAACCTTCGTAGTCTTTATATAGACAACAGAAGGGGTAAGCTCCTGGGCCAGGGAATTCAGCGAAGGCATAATGACCTTCGGGCTTGTATTCGGATCGCCATCTTCCCAGAAATTTGCAGCCTTTCCTATTGCAGGAAGCTTGAACGATGTCGCAATCATCATGCCTATTATGGCCGAACAGACCGCAACAATTGCAATGATGCTTAAAGACAGGACCTTTTTCTTCATTTTGTTCCCCCTTTCCTTGCTTCGACGAAAAGCATCCTTAATTCATAAAGAACACCTTCAAAGAGATTGTCTTCTTCGCGCGTCCTGTTTCCTTTGGTCTTTTCCTCAAGCAAAGCTACGATGTCTATGTTCTGCTGCGCTATGGTAAAATCCTGAAAAACCTGACCGGTATGAGGGTCCGGGGCCTTCCCCATTGCCACTATAGCGCTTGTAGCAAAACTCATGACAAGGGTTGAGAGGTCAATATTGATATCCTGCTGATTATAGCGTGTTTCGGACTTTTTCTCTGGCGCAGGACTCTCTTCTGTTTTCTGCGGTTCACTTTTTAATGATTCATCAATCTTTTTTGCCGGTTCCTCCGGCTTGTTCTCACCTCTTTTATCAACAAAGCTGTATGTTTTTTTCTGTTCTTCCATTTAAAACCTCCCTGGTATGGCAGTTTTGCATGATTTAAGGTCAATCGGAGATTATGTCAAGCCTTTCACCCGGCACACAAAATAGGAAATATATTGCTTCTTATAAATTCAAGTTTTGCATTGATAAAATTATTTACGGCTTCTTTAAGCACTGGAGACAGATTATATGGTTCATCATACAGGCTTCCCTCATGATGGGCGTGACTGAAATTGCCGCTTATAATACCTTCATACTGATCCTGCGGCTCCAGTCTGTTGAGAACTGACCATGCAAGACTCCAGCCTCGCACAGAATCTCCTATGTTGTAGCCGCCTCCACCGAGCGCCATGATTTTCGGGCAGGAATCCTTTATTTCCCTGATAATCCGGGTGTAGCCGATATTGGTACAGCGCAGATTTGTAAGGGGATCTTTTTTGAGAGTATCCAGACCGATCTGGGCAACAATCAGCTCAGGTCCGTATGACTTGACAAGCGGATGAAAAACCTCATCGAATACGCGGCCATATGCTTCGTCATCGGTATATTCAGGTAGAGGGACGTTTACGGTATATCCGTATCCTCTACCTGCACCCATTTCACTCTCAAAGCCTGTACCCGGATATATAGTATCACCGCTCTGGTGCAGAGAAAGAAACAGTACCTCATCCGTATCATAGAACGCATCCTGCACGCCGTTTCCGTGATGCGCATCCAGGTCAACATACATGATCCTTTTAAAGCCATGCTTAAGCAGATAATTAATTGCCACAGCAATATCATTCACATAACAGAATCCTTCAGCATAGGCCGGTTTACCGTGATGAAGTCCGCCGTTGACATTAAACACAATATCAGCCTCGCCCGAGGCCATCATCTCCGCACCCTTCATTGTTGCCCCGAGCATGGCCATTGCGAGCTCATACACTCCTTTAAATACAGGATTGTCCCCCGACCCCAGACCGTATCCCATCATGCTGAAATCAAAATGGCCGCTGTTGGCGCTCCTCAGGACATCGATATAATCTTCAGTATGGAATAAACGGGCGATCTCAACGGTCGCTGAACACGGGTCAATCACCTTTATCCACGGTTCATTGAAAAGGTTGTACCTGTAGCACATCTCATAGACCATCTTGGCCCTGTACGGTTTGAAAGGATGATTTACCCCGAAATCATATTCGTTGAATTTAGGTGTATACAGGAAAACTGAATTCATAAATTCCTCGCTTTAATGAGTATATATTAAATAAATATTATTACAAAACAGAAATGTTCCCTTCATGCAAAGTCAATCCTTGCCCCGCATTTGGCACATTTTGTGTGATCGAGGTTAAACGCCGGGGAAATCTGCATTTCCCTGCCGCACGAGATACATGTAACACTCTGCCAGTTGCCTTTGTCCCGGCTCACCATCTGAGGTGTGGAAAGTTTGTCCACCGTCCGGTTTATTTCAGACGAAGCTCCCATTGCAGAAGAATAATCAATTACGTTCTCCGGATTTCTATCGCCTGAATCAGGTATCTTATGGACCTGCCCGCACCGGGGACAGGCAATCGTGCCAGAACCGGCATCGGGAGGAGTCTTGATTTTCATCCCGCAGCTGCAGTTTATGAATGCAAACCCGTTAATTGCCCTGATTATGTCACCGGCCTTTTTCCTCATTTCAATCGAGGAAAAGCCGGGTATGTTTTCAGCAGAAGGCTGCCTTATTTCAACCCTCTCCCCGAGCTGCATATCCTTTTGTGGTATGAGGTTTCTGTGTGTGCCTGTTACACCCCAGTAGGCCTTGACATAATCCTTATAGCTTGCCCCGGCAGCCATTGACCTTAAAGTTTTTATCCTCTGCCTCAGAGGCGGGTGCGTCGCGAACAGCCCTCCGTCAAGATTCCGCCTGTAAGGGTTGACGATATAAAACGGGGCAGCCGCTTTAGGCGCCTCGATTATGCCGGAACCTGACAGCATTATCTTTTCGAGTGCCGATGCAAGCCCTTCCGGGTATCTGGTAAGCCTTGCGCTTGTTGCATCCGCCAGGAACTCCCTTTTTCTGGATATGGAAAAATACAGAATGCGGGAGAGTATCGGACTCAGCACCATCAGGGCAAAGGCAATTATAAGAAGCCATGTCTCCACCGGGCTTTTTTTTCCGCTCCCTGATGACCTGTAGCGCCTTACGGGTATATACCTTGTGGACCTGAAGAATGTATCGGCGATGAAGGTTATTGCCCCGAGCATTGTTGCGGCAACACCCATATAGAGGACATCCCTGTTTATGATATGTCCCATTTCATGGGCGATTACGCCCTGAAGCTCATCCCTTCCGCAGATTGCCAGAAGACCCGCAGTAACGCATATTATACCGTCTTCAGGACCCCTTCCCAGGGCAAAAGTATTGGGAGATGTATCTTCAGTAATAAATATTCTGGGCATTTTTGTTGCAGCCGCTATTTTCATTTCCTCGACGACATTGAAAAGTTGAGGATACATCTCTCGGCTTATTTCTTTTGCACCCGTAAGCCCGAGAAATATACTTTGTGAACCGAAAAATGCGGCTATCAGAAGCCCAAGCCAGATAATCAGTGCAACCGCAATACCGATGACACCAGTATCACTTGAAGGCGCCAGGCTTTCGGGCTCTACGCTGTAAACATAGCCCGCGTGGAAGCTGCAAAACAGAATACCCGCTGCATAGCCGGTAGCGGCAAGAAGCACGCCCATGAGGATTACGAGGAAAACCGTCTTCCTTTTATTCGCTGCTATTATCTGCCAGAACATTTAATAAATCAGAATCCGACTTTAGGCACTGCCTTTTCGACGGCATCTTCAATCTCAAAGAAGGACTCCTTCTTGAAAGAAAAAGAACCGGCAATAATATTTGACGGGAACATCTCGACCTTGTTGTTAAGCATGAGAACGGCATCATTATAGGCCTGCCTTGAAAAGGCTATCCTGTTCTCGGTGGATGACAGCTCTTCCTGAAGGGCCAGGAAATTCTGGTTGGCCTTGAGGTCGGGATATTGCTCGGCAACCGCCATAAATCTAGAAAGGGCTCCTGTCAGCGCACCTTCCGCTCTGCCTATATCCTCTATTGTCTTCGCGCCTGCTGCTGCAGACCTAGCTGCTGTAACGGCCTCAAGAGTCTGTCTTTCGTGCTGCATATAGGCTTTTGCCGTCTCAACCAGGTTGGGAATAAGGTCATGTCGTCTCTTGAGCTGCACATCTATCTGTGACCATGCATTTTTAACCTGGTTACGCAAACTTATCAGGCCGTTATAGATGCCGATTATATAAAGGATCAGAAAAACTATAACTGCCAGCAGTATAAGCAAGAAAATGGTGAAACCGGTCATATTCCCCTCCCTCTTTTTCTATGATTTATCGCCTGAAAGCATTTCCTGAAGCATATTGACAAGTATACCCGAGTTATCCGCAGAATTCTCGTTCAGAATTTTTTCCAGTTCTCCCCTGTCAAACCAGATACCGTGACTGCTGCACCTGTCAAAAATTATATTCTTGAAACCAATGGTCATCTTAGCCATTTTTACCGAGCAAATCGGGCACTTTTTACCCTTCTCGGAGGTAACAGCGGTTTTCATGGTTTTCACATACTCATTTCCGGTTTCAGCGCCGAGCAGGAATTCAAGTTCCCCTGAATCAAGCCAGATGCCCCGGCATTCAAAACATCTGTCTAGCTCAAACCCTTCGAACTCAAGTGTTATAAGAACATTCGAACAGCAGGGACATTTCATTCATCTATCACCGGTTTTATTTTTTAATGATTTCTTCAAGAATTTCGACTGCATCCCTAACAAGCCCCGGACATATTTTAATAAAAGCAAGATTTTCCCTAGCCGCCTCATAGCCTTCAGGCGTACTTAAATCATATCCGAGAAGATCTCTGCATATGATGGACCCTCTGATCTTGCTGAAAGCGGCCTGGAACTCTTTTGCAAGCGCATATGTCCTGTCCCGGGCTTCATTGTCTTCAGCCTTTGATTTGCCGTATTTAAGGCCTATCACCATCAGTGCGCCGGTTACGGCGCCACAAGTATTGCCCAGCCGCATTCCACCGCCAAAGGCGCAGGCAATCTTCAATGCCGTTTCAACCTCAATATCCATGTCCCCGGCAAAGACAGAAAGCACTGCCTGAGAACAGTTGAACCCGTCTCTGAACAATTTCTCGGCATCATCCAGTCTGCTCATTTCCATTTCCCCCTGTATGTAAAAAGACTTCTGTTTAAACTCGCTCTTAAGCATCTATTATGATACTCCTTTTTTCATGATTGGAAAGATATTGTTCTGCTCATCCGAGGTGGCGCCATACGCCAAGACCGGCGGACTTGCCGACGTTGCAGGGGCGCTGCCTGCAGCGCTCAGATCAAAAGGCATAGACTGCGAGTCGGTGATGCCATACTACGGCAGCATAAAAAACATGGGGATTAAAACTGAACATGTAACCGACCTTCTATTCCCGATGGGCTATGGTCTTGCCACCGCCGGCATATACAGGCATGAGCATGTTTATTTTATTGAGAACGATGAACATTTCCTAAGAAGCAGCCTGTATACATATCAGAACAACGACTTTCCGGACAATCTTGAAAGATTTGCCTTCTTTTCAAGGGCCTGTGTGGAACTGGCCTGCCATCTGTCAGCAGACATCATGCATATCAATGACTGGCAGACCGCTCTGGCAAGCGCGTATCTGAAGGCCCTGGAAATCAAGGGCATATCAACCCTGTTTACGATACACAACCTCGCCTATCAAGGCAATTTCGACACCTCGTTATGGCCCATTTTGCTTCTTCCCCGCGATTTTTATACACCATCGTGCATGGAATACTTCGGGAGAATCAACATAATGAAGGCAGGCATTGTCCTGTCCGATGCCGTGAGCACGGTCAGCAGAAGTTATGCCCGGGAAATACAGACTCCTGAATTTGGCGTCGGCCTCGACGGGCTCCTCCGTTCAATAAGCGCAAACCTCTACGGAATAACCAACGGGATAGATATCGAGGAATGGAATCCAGAAACCGACAGGCTGCTGCCGGCAAATTTTCATTCAGGGGATATGAGCGGCAAAAAGAAGTGCAAATCCGAGCTTAAAAAACATTTCGGCCTTGATGATAAATTCGATGCACCGGTTTTCGGCATAGTGAGCAGGCTTGTAAGCCAGAAAGGCATTGATCTTGTTGCTGACATTATTCCCGAAATTTCAGGAAATGCACATATTGTCATTCTTGGCAGCGGCGAAGAATGGCTTCAGAACAGGCTTAGAAGTCTGGCTTCCTCATATACCGGCAGGATAGGCCTTCATATAGGATTCAGCGAATCGCTGGCGCACCTGATCGAGGCGGGAAGCGACTTCTTCCTTATGCCTTCCAGATTTGAGCCTTGCGGGCTTAACCAGCTGATAAGCCTGAGATACGGTACGATCCCGATTGTAACAAACGTGGGCGGCCTTGCCGACACCGTTACCGCGGCAGGTGAAGGCCCCCTTCCAAACGGGATCAGGGTGACATTCCCCGACTATGCCTCGCTTCTGGGTGCGGCAAGATACGCAATCGAAATTTATAACAGCAACATGTCCCTCCTTGAAGAGATGATTACAAATTCCATGAATACAAATGTCTCATGGGACAATCCGGCAAATGAATATTTTGAGCTTTATAATAAAATCAAAGGTTTTTGAAGGTTTCATTAGCATTTCAAAGCTGAAAAGTTATCTACAATTTGTTGAAAAACCCCGAATATATCGCAGCCGTCGTAACCTGACAGTGCATCCGGAACGACTTGAGAAAATCTGATTCTGCGCCATCGCGCAATTCATCTTATTGTAATAACTGGCTTTTTTTATTTATGCAATATGTCCTCATAATCAAACATTCCAAGGTTTGATTTTTATTTTTTCAGATAGCATCATCAACTCACTTTTCTGAAATTGCGGTTCTCGGGGATATTCTGATTATTTATATTTGGAGGAAATACGTGCTTAATGTTGATCTTGTAAAGTTGCGTGACTCGATTGCAGAAAGAGCAACGGCACCTGAAAGAGCCCTCATTTCCCAGTTTGAATTAAAGGAAAATGATGATGAGGTGCTGGTAGTTTGCCCCAGCTCATTTGTGCAGCAGCATGTAAAACGCCATTATCAGGATATTATCTCAAAAAGCCTGAAAGCACAGGCAGGCAAACCGGTAAATATTGTATATACCATCTCTGCCGGGACTAACGCCCTGCCCTCACCAAAGCCCGGACCGGTACAGATGATGCTCCCTTCTCCTGATATGCTGCGCTCGACATTCGGCATCAATCCCAGGTTCACATTCGATTCATTTGTCGTGGGAAAATGCAATTCGTTTGCCTATGAAGTGGCAGTCGCAGTATCGGAAGACGGCATCGGAAGGTACAACCCGGTGTATTTCAACTCGGATATCGGGCTAGGGAAAAGCCATATCGCACATTCAATAGGCAACAGGATCGCAAAGAACAGACCGAATGCAAGAATCAAGTTTACATCGGCAAGGGAATTCTCGCAGGAGTATGTCTTTGCAAGCAGAAACGGGTGTATGGACAAGTTCAGACAGGCATACCGCGGGGGGAAAACTGATATATTTTTCCTTGATGATGTCCACATGCTGGGCTCCAAGGAAAAGACCCAGATGGAACTCTCAGGCCTGATAGATGATATGGCGCATACGGGCACCCAGATAATCTTCTCTGGCTACCGGCCGCCTTCCAATATACCCAACCTTGAGAAATCTCTGAAATCCAGATTCGAAGGCGGTCTCCTCATTGATATAAAGAGGCCTGATATCAAGACAAGAGCGTCAATCGTAAGAGCAAAGGGAATCAGGGAAGGCATGGCATTAACCGATGATGTCGTTGACTTCATAAGCAGTAATATAGATACGAATATAAGAGAGCTTGAAAGTGCTGTCCTCACCCTTTGCGCCATGAGCACATTCATGAAGAAAAGCATCTCAATCGAACTTGCCAGGGAGATACTTGAAGGAACGCTTGAACGCAAATCAAGGATAGATATACCTTTTCTGCTGCAGTTCGTTTCAAAACATTTCGGGATTACCGTGGAAGCACTGATATCTCCATCAAGAAAAAAGGAGCTGGCATACCCCAGACAGGTTGCAATGTATTTCTGCAGAAGATATACAAAGAATACTCTTCAGGAAATCGGAAACGCATTCAACAGAAAACATACCTCTGTCATGCACAGCCTTGAGGTCATGGAATCCGAATATCAGAACAACCTGAAAACGAGGAAGGAGCTTGATTTTCTTTTTGAAAAACTCGACGGTTAGTTACCGGATTTTCTATCAGGATTAATCTGTTGACTAAGACAGGGTTTTTTCCATAGATATATTGTGGGTTGTTGTGGCTGATTCTTTACAGATAGCCCCCGGGAGAGCTTATGTTTGAATTCCACATTTCTAAAGCTGCAAGAGACAAGTTCGAATTTGATGAAACACTCTTTTCCACTTCCGGCAACGTAATATTCGCAAACATCCAGGGCGTCCGACAGTTTACCGAGAGGATAAACAAGAAAAGAAGGAATGAGGCCAGTAAGCCGCCTTCTTTCAGTACAGGCGACATTTATGCACTGGGTCTTATCGATGAAGCCCTGCATCATGTAATTGATATCTACAGGCAATCGGTAAACCCTGATTCGATTGAAAAAGCATTCAGCTGGATAACAAAAAAAGTCGGCAGAAAAAATGTTAATGAATGTCTTGAGGCTTTCACCGCACTTTTCCCGCCGGCAGATGTGTATAAGGGGAATGTCTCTGTTAAAGATTATCTCAAGCTCTCAACAGATGGTGTACCAAATACGCACATCACCCTGCAGGAAATTCTGCTTCTATCTCTCGCAAACAGCAATCCCGCATTCGTCCCTTTCATGGAGTTTTTTGAAGATTCACCGCTCAAAGATACCGCATACGGGAAAATAATCGACGAAATCGAAAAATTCTTCAGGACACAACCCGGATTCGGACCGTTTAACAACCCCCTTGTCGAGATGCTGAAAGAACCACAGACCGCGTCACCTTATTCCATCTACGGTCAGCTTGAGTATATAAAAACGCACTGGGGAGAACTGCTGAAAGACCTTCTGATAAGGGTACTGGGCGGTATCGACCTGATAAAAGAGGAAAGAAAATCCAGATTTTCAGGTCCCGGACCCACTCAGATCCTCACTTTCGGAGATGAAGGCTTGTCAGGCCCGGGGCTTAAGACGGCAGGGCTTGATGAAATCGAGAAGTTCACCCCCGATACAGACTGGATGCCAAGGCTCGTCCTTATGGCCAAATCCACCTATGTCTGGCTTAACCAGCTGTCCGCCAAGTATGGCAGAAACATATCCCGTATCGATCAGATTCCCGATGAAGAGCTTGAACGGCTTTCACGCTGGGGATTCACCGGACTTTGGCTGATCGGTGTCTGGGAGAGGAGTCCCGCCTCCAGGAAGATAAAGCAGATGACCGGGAATCCCGAGGCCGAGGCATCGGCCTATTCGATATATGACTATACCATTTCAAATGACCTCGGTGGTGAAGAAGCTTACAGGAACCTTAAAGAACGGGCATGGACTTTCGGCATAAGGCTCGCCACGGACATGGTGCCAAACCATATGGGCATATATTCAAGATGGGTTATAGAGCATCCCGACTGGTTCATACAGCTTGATTATCCGCCTTTTCCCTCCTATTCGTTCACCGGCCCCAACCTTTCCGATGACCCCAGGGTGGAGTTGTATATAGAAGACGGCTACTGGAGCAGGACAGATGCGGCAGTTGTCTTCAAACGTGTCGACAGAGAAACCGGAAACGTAAGATACATCTATCATGGAAACGACGGCACTCATATGCCCTGGAACGATACGGCTCAGCTCGACCATCTGAAGCATGAGGTAAGGCAGGCCGTGATAGACCTTACCCTGGATGTTGCCAGGAGGTTTCCGGTCATAAGATTCGATGCGGCAATGACGCTCGCGAAAAAACATTTTCAGCGCCTGTGGTATCCGGTCCCGGGCATGGGGGGGGATATCCCTTCCAGGGCGGGGCTGGGACTTTCGAATGACGAGTTCAACAGGATGTTCCCGAAAGAGTTCTGGCGAGAGCTTGTCGACAGGTTTGCAGAAGAGGCGCCGAACACCCTTCTGCTGGCCGAGGCATTCTGGCTCATGGAAGGATATTTTGTAAGAAGTCTGGGCATGCACCGTGTATATAACAGTGCGTTCATGAACATGCTCAAGAATGAGGAAAACAGTAAATACAGGGACGTGATGAAAAACGTGCTCAGGTTCAATCCCGAAATCCTGAGACGTTTCGTGAACTTCATGAACAACCCCGACGAAGAGTCGGCCGTAGTCCAGTTCGGCAAGGGTGACAAGTATTTCGGCATCGCACTGCTTATGGTCACGATGCCCGGCCTTCCCATGTTCGGCCACGGCCAGGTAGAAGGCTATTCGGAAAAGTACGGCATGGAATACCGCAGGGCCTACAGGGACGAACAGCCGGATAATGATCTTATATCAAGGCATGAAAAAGAAATATTCCCGCTTCTGAAAAAGAGACACCTCTTCAGCGGTGTGGAAAATTTCGTATTGTACGATGTCGTAAGCCCCAGCGGATGGATAAACGAGGATGTGTTCGCCTATTCGAACATGGCAGACGATGAGCGCGCAATAATCATCTATAACAACAGATATGCCGAGGCCAGGGGTTATGTCAGAAGGTCCGTCGGCATTAACATCGATGCAGGGGGAAAGAGAAATATCGTTCACAAAACGATCTCCGAAGGCTTGAGGCTTAAAAACCATCCCAACATATATTATATTTTTAAAGATTACAGAAACTCGCTTGAATACATAAGGAGCGGCAAGGAACTTTCCGACAATGGACTGAGCGTACAACTGGGGGCATTCCAGTCCAATATTTTTCTGGATTTCAAGGAGGTTCAGGACTATCCCGACGGACTCTATGCAAGGCTTGAAAGGTACCTCTCGGGAAGGGGAGTGCCGGACATAAAGGCGGTGTTCAAAGACCTTTACCTTGAGAATATACATTCCGCCTTCAGAAGCCTGATAAATTACAACAACCTGAATCTCCTCATCAATGCGACCGGCAAAGACCTGCATGCCGAACTCGAGAGATTCGAAGAAAGACTCGAAAGGCTCATCATAGAAATCAGAAAGGTAACCAGCATAAAACCAGATACGGATAATGTCATCAGGAAGACATCTGATAAAATCAGGCTGGTCATTGAAAACAAAGACCTGATCTCGGAAAAATCGTTCATGAACAATCTGCAGACATGCACGGAAACAGGGGCCCTCTGCTTTGCCGTTGTCTGGGCAATGATCCATAACCTAGGGGCCCTGTTCACCGACAGCAGCACCGGCAGACGCACAAGACTTCTGCTTGATGAAATGTTGTTCTCAGGAATCATAAAGGAACTTATTTCGGAACATGACGAGTGTTCCGTTGACGGAGATCATGCCATCGAACTCCTTAAAATCCTGTGTTCCGAAGAAGACAGGTCCCTTCCCATCATTGAGCACCTTCCGGAAATCACCCTTGAACTGATCACCGACAGTGATGTCAGATCACTCCTGGGCATAAACATCTATAATGACATAGAATGGTTCAACAGAGAATCTTATCAGGTGCTGGCCACCTGGCTGTTTTATATATTCACCCTTAAGAAGATCGAGCAAAATCCCGAAGAGAAGAATGCGTCGGAGGATATTTTCAGAACCCTTGACAGGCTGGTGGAAGCTGCAGAAGAATCATCGTACCGTCTGGCCTGGTTGATAAAACTGCTTTCTAAACCCTTCGGAGATGATGGTAATGACAAGTAAGATTGTATCAGGTTTAAAGACACTATTATCATATAATATTCATATCGGTTGCAGGCCTGAAAATGCGCCGGCAAGATCAATAATTCTTTTCCCCTTTCAACCTGAAAGGCTGAACTGCGGCCTGGCTGGCATCCTTGCCATAAAAGGGGCTGAAACCGACAAAACGATCCCCGAAAAATTTTCCTCACTTACCCGAAAGATTTTCTCCATGGGTTTGGACAGCTCCAAGCTTTCGGATTTTTTAATTCCCGATACGCTCGACAAGCTCGAAGGGATGCTCTTTTCAATGAAACAGGACACAGGGCTGCAATTTGAAATAAACAGAGACGGCCGTCTCAACAGTCTGAAAAAGCTCTCCCTCGAACTTGACAGCTTTATAGGCTCTCAGGAGCAGTTCCTCGAATCAATGGCGCCTGAAATGCCTGTATCAGACCTTGAAACCATTTCAAGCCGCCTTATCAGGCTCAAAGATATCCTCTGGGGACTCAAGGAAGATCTCCTTAAAAACCAGGAAAAAATTGCAGGCCTGTGTGGAGATATCTCGAGTCTTTCACAATTCGGCAAATATCAGCGACTTAATTCCATTCTTAATGCAATGGACAGGCTCGAGGTCAGGGGCAGGGATTCAACAGGCGTACAGATCGCTTTCAGAATGGAACCGTCCTCAATGGACAGCATTATAAAAAAACTGGAGACCCTGGGCCTTGACAAGGAATTCCTCGAAAGAAGCGCAGCCGGTGAGCTTATGAACCGTTCAATAAACATTTCAGACGATTTTGCCGCCTTTACCTACAAGACCGCATCCATCACCGGCGAACTCGGCAGGAACTGCAGGGAACTCAGAGGATTCATCTCGCAGGACCAGATATTGAAAGAATTCCTTGCTGCGGGCGGTAATGATGAGATGTATCTGGCGCATACAAGGTGGGCTTCAGTGGGCGCAATTAACATACCCAATTGCCACCCGGTGAACAACTGCACACTTTGTTCGGCCGGTACAGTCGTACTGGACAAGACCTATCCTGCATACGGCAGCGGCAGGTTCTTCATCAACGTCGCGCTTAACGGTGATATCGACAATTACCTTGATATAAAATCCCGGTGCGAGGCATCAGGCAGGCTCCTGGATACGAGGGTGACATCGGACACCAAGGCCATACCGGTAGAGATAGAAAGACACCTCCTTGACGGCTGCACCCTGAAAGAGGCGTTCAGGAAAGCCGTATCCTCTTTTGTTGGGTCCCATGCAATTGCAATGGAATCGAATCTGGAACCGGGAAAGATGTACCTGGCTCTTCATGGAAGCGGTCAGGCGCTTTTCGTGGGTCTTTCGGATAACCAGTATTCCTTCGCTTCCGAAGTCTACGGTATTGTTGAAGAAACACCCGTATTCTTAAAATTGGACGGAGAAAGCCCCCGCATGGAAGGCGAACCTGCCTCATCAGGTCAGATATTCGTTCTCTCAAACGATAAGGGACCGGGCCTTTATGGAATCGAGGCCCTGTATTATGACGGCCATCCCATAACCCTCGAAAAAGGAAACATCAAAAGGGCGGAGATTACAACACGTGACATAGACCGGGGCATGCATCCACATTTCCTTATCAAGGAGATAACGGATTCTCCGTCTTCTGTAAGAAAAACCCTCAGGGGTAAATATAAAATATCGGGTGGTACGGTAAATTTCAACCTGGGGGAAGAAGTCGTCTCACGGAAAATGAAACAGGACCTGCTCGAAGGCAGGATCAGGAATATCTATATAATAGGCCAGGGCACGGCAGCCGTTGCCGGGACCGCAATAGCAGAAGCAATGGCTGTTTACCTGAAGAATACCAACCTCAATATTCAGGCGAAAAAGGCAACCGACCTCAGCGGATTCGCAGCGGACGACGACCTCGCCAGGTCGCTTGTCATTGCGGTTACACAGTCTGGAACAACCACCGACACCAACAGAGCCGTAACCATGGCAAGGGATAAAGGAGCCCTTGTCCTTGCAATAGTAAACCGCAGGCAGTCGGACATAACCACAAAAGCCCATGGAATATTATACACAAGCGACGGACGGGACATCGAGATGTCGGTTGCATCGACCAAGGCATTCTACTCCCAGATAGCGGCTGGTTATGTCCTGACGCTGTATTTAGCCAAGCTTTTGAATGCCATCCCCGATGCGGATATCATCAGGGAGCTTGAAGGCCTTGGCAGGGCTCCGGCGCTTATGAACCGGGTGCTTGCAAGGATGGAAGATTTAAAAAAAACTGCCTGGGATCTGGTGAGGCTCAAGAAATACTGGGCTGTCGTCGGCAGCGGAACAAACAAGGTGGCGGCCGACGAGGTGAGGATAAAGCTGAGCGAACTCTGCTACAAGACAATCTCATCGGATATTATTGAAGACAAGAAGCATATCGACCTCTCAGCCGAGCCTCTTATACTTGTCATGGCTGCTGGGAGCCCGGATATCGTGCTTGAGGACATCGTCAAGGATTCCGCCATTTTCAAGGCGCATGCATCAAAGGTGGTTGTCATAGCAGACGAAGACGAGAGGCGTTTCGACAATGTTGCTGATCATGTCTTCAATGTGCCCAAGGCTTCATTTCCTTTATCAGTCATCATGAATACGCTGGCAGGTCATATCTGGGGTTATTATGCAGCACTAAGCCTGGATGAACAGGCAGGTCATTTCAGGGACTTCAGGATAAAGCTGTCCGATGTCCTTGCAAAACATGAAGAAGAAGGCCTGTCCATATTCGAAATCATGGCGGACAGGGATCTTCACATGGTTGTAGATGACTTTGCCCGGGAATTCAATGAATGGCGGGGTGCGGGCCACCTGGCAAGTCTTAACGTGGATACGGCGACCGATCTTACGCTGCTGCTCAAATACGCAACAGGCAAAATAGCCCCTGAAGAATACAGAAAGGATTTCAAGGGGAGAAAGGCCTCTTCACCCATAGAGATGCTCGATATAACACTGGGCAAAGCCATCGACGAACTTGCGAGACCTGTCGATGCCATCAGGCATCAGGCAAAGACAGTAACCGTGGGGACAAGCAGAAAGATCGAGACGCTGAAAGGGGTAATATTCGATTCCCTCTACTCACTCGGATTTACGACAGAAAACATCACTCAGAAAGATATACTCGCCATAAAGAGAATCCAGCCCGCGGTCAACTCTGTAAAAGGATTTGCCCTGTACAGCATAACCGGCCTTGATATTGACGGGATGCCGACTGATTCTTCCAGACTGATGCTGGAAAAGAAAGGGGGCGTGGCGGCCGGTCTTAAATCGAGGGCGGATGCCGGAACACCACTGATGGGAACAAAAAGGGCCATCATAAAGAACCGCGAAATCTATGCAGGAAGCGGCAAGTCAGACAGCGCATCCATAGTCATAATATCGCTTCTGGGCCAGAACCTGATCCCTGAACAGCTTGTGCTGTTCCATGTAGACTTTGAAACCGCGCTTGACATCGAAAAGAAGAAGGCGATTCTGGGAGAAAAACTAGGCGACATCATGAACATGCTCGAAGAAGAAAACATTGCATGGCGGGATGACTTCATAAGAAATCTGCCTGTAAAACTGCTGCTCGGAGAAGCACCCGAGGTTATTGCCGACATAATCAAAAAGGAGATCTGAAATGGGAAAACTCTTTGGTACCGACGGGATACGCGGGGTTGCAAACACATACCCCATGACAGCCGAAGTGGCGCTCAAAGTCGGTATGGCCATAGCATACACATGCAGGAAGGAAGGACATACGCCCAGGATAGTCATCGGAAAGGACACCAGACTTTCTGGCTATATGATAGAAGACGCACTCGTTTCAGGCGTGTGTTCCATGGGTGCGGATGCCCTAGTCATAGGCGTCATGCCTACACCGGGCGTCGCATTCCTCACACAGAGCATGCGTGCGGATGCGGGCATCGTAATTTCGGCATCGCATAACCCTTATGAGGATAACGGCATCAAGATATTCTCTAAGACCGGTTTCAAGCTGCCTGATGATAAAGAGGCTGAAATCGAAGACCTGATCCTCTCGGACAGTCTTAACGAGTTGAGAAGCCCATCTAAAGAACTCGGCAAGGCTTACAGGATAGACGACGCACGAGGCAGGTATATCGTTTTCATCAAAAATTCATTCCCCTCTGAACTCAGCCTTGAAGGCATGAAAATTGTTCTGGACTGCTCAAACGGTGCGACCTACAGGGTGGCGCCAGAGGTCTTTTTCGAACTCGGCGCAGAGGTAATCAACCTGGCCAACACGCCTGACGGAAGAAATATAAACAACAGCTGCGGCTCGCAGCATCCTGAAAAAATGGCCGAAGAGGTCGTAAGGAGAGGGGCGCAGGCCGGATTCGCATTCGACGGCGACGGGGACAGGATGATAGCGGTTGATGAAAAGGGCAACGTCCTCACGGGTGATCAGATGATAGCGATCTGCGCCAAGGCCCTGAAACAACAAGATAAACTGAAAAACAATCTTGTCGTTACTACAGTTATGAGCAACCTGGGATTCAAAATTGCACTTAAGGAACTGGGCATATCTCACATCGAGGCAAATGTAGGCGACAGGTATGTCCTTGAGGAGATGATTGATAAGGGGGCAATAATCGGAGGCGAAGATTCCGGGCACATCATTTTCCTCGATCATCATACGACAGGAGACGGAATCATAGCGGCTCTGCAGCTTGCACGTGTGATGAAGGAAGAGAACAGGCCGCTTTCAGGTCTTGGCGTGATGCAGGTTTTTCCACAGAAGCTTATAAATATAACCGTAAAGAGCAAACCCGATATTGAGACAGTACCGGAGATTGTCTCTGCCATAAAGCTGGCGGAAAAAGCGCTGGGCGACAAAGGAAGGGTGCTTGTGCGCTATTCCGGCACACAGCAGATGTGCAGGGTTATGGTCGAGGGTCCGACAAAGGAAGAGACCGACAAATATTGCGAGATGATTGCCGCAGTTGTAAGGGCCACAATCGGCTGAAACGCAAATAAGGATAAAAATCAAGGAGTATGGATAATAAAATTTCAAAAAACCTGATCAACAGGGGCATCATCATAATCGAGCCTCAAACTGTCTACATATCGGATGATGTTGACCCTGATCGTATCGAAGAAGGTGTGACAATATATCCCGGCTGTAGGATATCGGGCAGAAAAACCTATATAGGAAAAGATACAAAACTGGGGCAGGAGGCACCCGCAAGCTTAGAGAATTGTTCGATAGGCCGTGGTGTGGAGCTGAAAGGCGGGTATTTCAAGAATGCGGTTTTCCTTGACAGATCGTCTATGGGTTCTGGCGCTCATGTACGCGAGGCTACTATATTGGAAGAAGAGGCTAACGCGGCACATGCCGTCGGACTTAAACAGACGATACTTTTCCCATTCGTAACGCTGGGCAGCCTCATCAATTTCTGTGACTGTATGATGGCAGGTGGCACGAGCAGAAAAAACCACAGCGAAGTCGGAAGCTCATATATACATTTCAACTTCACGCCCAATATGGACAAGGCAACCGCTTCATTATTGGGCGATGTGCCCAGAGGTGTTTTTCTCAGAGAGAGGCCTATTTTTCTTGGAGGCCAGGGAGGTCTTGTAGGACCCTCTTGTATCGGTTTCGGCTCGACAATAGCTGCAGGCATTATATACAGAAATGACTTGGCGGACGGCATGCTGGTGGCAGGCACACAAGCTGAAGCTAAAGAATCTTCTTTCATCCCAGGGGCCTATTTCGAAGTAAAACGGAAGATTATGAATAACATATCCTATATCGCCAATCTTATTGCACTCAGGAAATGGTACACTGAAGTCAGGTCAGTATTCCTTACCGAACCTTTGTTGAAGGCATCCGTTGAGGCAATAGATTCTGGACTGGATGAGCGGGTTGCCAGGCTTAAAGCCTTTGCTGAAAAGATCCCGGAATCAGTCAAAAGTCTTAGGCTTCTTAAAAAAGAGCATCTGTCTGGTATTATCAGAGAACAGGAAGAATTTCACTTGAGGTGGCCTGAAATCGAAGACAACCTGAACAAGTTCAGAGACCTGGCAGGTGATACAAATCTAATGCGGAATTTTCTTTCCGGCCTGCCAGATGACAGTTCGGATTATATCGCTTCTATCCGCTCTCTTGATGAAAACACTGTCAGGGCTGGTATTTCCTGGCTCTCATCCATAACACATACAATAGAAACCGGTGTTTGTTCTCTTCTGCCGGCTTTATCTTAACAAGAGGTTTTCATGATAAAGTTGATAGCCATCATCCAGTGTCATATAGTTCATGAAAGATGCCCCGGATATTATTGCGACAGGGCATTCTCAACAAAAACAGGGGGCTTTGAAAACCTTGATCTTTCAAATGATGTCAGAAAGCTGTCTTTCACCTGCGGCGGCTGCTGTGGAAGGGCAATACACCGGAAGCTGAGCCTTCTTAGAAGAAAGGCCAAACAGTCCGATGGCATCGAGGCCCACGAGATACTGGTTAAACTTGCCAGCTGTATGACCAAAGACAACTATCATGGTCCAGCCTGCCCCCATCTGGACTATATCAAGGAACTGATACATAAAACCGGACTGAGCTTCTCCTGCGATACCGTAATCTCAAAAAAGGCGCAGGAGAAAAGGGCGGCAGGTGTTTACAGGCAAGGTTAGCTGTTGTGGTAAGCTTATAAGACAAGGTATTTCATGTACTATTTTCAGACAGGGCTTTTTTCTGTCATCCTATTGATTTATTTGGTTTTTTTCTCCAAATTTGACTTATATTCATATCATGGGTATATAGAGAAAAGTATTTTATGATCTTCTGAATTACATTGTTTAGTAAATCATAAAACACTGTTGGAGGTTATTTGTGATTAGAACAAAGACGCCGTCCTTCGGATGGCTGATATTAATAAATATAATATTTATACTGATTGCACTGCCTGACGCGGTTAATGCAATGCCTGCCTCAAATCATAAATATATTAATGGTGGCGCCGGTACACAAACATTCTCGACAGCAGCCAGAATCGTACCAGGTAAGATTACATACCAGGTAAAGGAAGGAGACACCTTTATCACAGTCCTTACCAGTCAGGGCGTTTCCATGACCGATGCACTTTATGCTTCAAAAAATGTCGATAAAAATATCCTCAAAAGGATCAGACCGGGCGATGAAATTGACCTGAGAATGAAAACCGGCAAACCATTCATTATAGAAATAGGATACAGTTCCCCCTCATCAAAGAGAAAAGTTATTTATTCTGGAAAAGCCATATCGATTAAACCTTTCATTACTGGAACTGATTCAAAAGCCACAAAGGAATCCGTAACGAAATCATCAATACCTGATAAACAAATCAAGGAAAACATCGTTGCAATCCCGGGTATGAATCCCGAAGAATTGACGGGGAATATTCTTTCAGCAGCCGATGGTACATTCTGTTCGGTCTTCAATGCACCTCAAGAGGTTCAGGCAAAAATCAGAAAGGAAACACAGGATTTGAACAGACAGCTTCTGAAATCAAAAAATGAGAAGAAGAAAAAAGACCTGATGCTCGCATCAACGAAACGTCACAAATCCCAGACGCTCGCAAACAGGAAGATGAATGAACACTCCCGTTATGCGTATTCACAGAAAAAACGCAGTACACTCCTTGCTTCATATGATGACGAGAGCCAATCCGATGCATACGAAGACAATACGGATGATGCAGCAATAAGCGACAACCCGGAACTTAGAGAAAAGCTCATCAGTGTTGCGGATACGTACAAAGGCATCCCCTATAGAAGGGGAGGGGCCTCAACCAGCGCTACCGACTGCAGCGGGCTTACTATGCAAATATACAGGGATCTGGGGCTTAATCTCCCGAGATCGAGCAGTGAACAATTCCATGTCGGTATACCCAGGAAAAAGGATGAGCTTGAAAAGGGAGACCTGGTATTCTTTTCTACTACTTCTCCATATAAAAAGATCAAAGTCCAAAGCAAAAAGAATCCCAACAAGAAAATCGTCAAATATATAAAGGCACCCAGGAGAATCACCCATGTGGGAATTTATGTGGGAGACGGAAAATTTATGCATGCCCCGAGGCCTGGACATACGGTTACAGTAGAATCTCTCAATACAAGTTATTATAGAAAGAATTACGTTGGCGCCAGGTCTGTAATCCGCTGAGTTTCATAAGTGCTTCAGGCATATAAAATCTTTTGTTTTTTAAGCCATTCAAGGATAATTCCTTTCACTCTGTTATCCTTCCTCAACTGATGGGGTGCTCCTTCAAGTATAATCTTCTGGGGGAAATGTGGTGCAGCTTTATAGATTCTGTCCGCGTGAGAAACAGGCACCACAGTATCACTGTTGCCATGTATGATGCAAAGAGGCACATCCTGAGGAAGCCATCTGATAAAATTCTCTGCTTTGAGTGAGGTAAAACCATAATACCATTTATTGATATCATCAGGAGACATCGGGTCTCTTATAAGCCCCAGTTCCCTGAAGTGTGATGCCATGAGTTCTTTATCTTCAGGGATTATCTGAGACAGATCCGCTGGGGTCGCCATCAGCATCAGACTTCTGATATTCTTCTTCTCCAGGGCGGCGAATCTTGCCGCTATTGCCCCGCCCGCACTGAACCCGATTATATTTATTGCCGCATTATCCGATCCGGGCAATTCCGAAACAAGATCATATATCTTCACAAGGTCTTCATGCCATAGATTCAGATCGATATTCCCTGATGATTCACCACACCCGCTGAAATTGAAAACGACACTGATGAATCCATTATCCGCAAGCAATTCAGCCAATGGAACATATCCCATGTCACCTGGCAAAGGCTTGCCTCCCGGGATGCCGTGACATATTATAACAACAGGCGACAAACCTTTTTTTTCAGGGAAGTACAGCCAGGCCTTTATCGTCCGTTTCCCTGAAGTTAGAAGATATTCTTTCGATTTCATTCTGGAGCAGTCCAAATCTCCTGTAAACCAATGCCCAGGCATATATTTCTGTCTCATCAAAGATTATTCCCTCAGTTCCAGGTTCCTGTCTTGCAGGTATCCTATGTTTTGCGGCAAGAGACATTATAGTATTTGAAGGTATTTTAAGCATCTCTGACGCCTTCTCCAGAGTTATTCTTCTGAAATCCCTGTTGTCATTTTTTTTGAATACAAAC
Organism: Desulfomonilia bacterium; assembly: GCA_036567785.1. Taxonomy (NCBI): domain Bacteria; kingdom Pseudomonadati; phylum Thermodesulfobacteriota; class Desulfomonilia; species Desulfomonilia bacterium. The sequence goes on from DATCTV010000060.1 coordinate 75,729, forward strand.
GTTTGAACTATTGCGTTCTTGGTCTCCTCGGGGTCGATAAGATATGCCTTTTCAATTACTTCCAGATAGCCCTTTTCCTGCTGATATAAGACATTCGCCAGTTCAACGAGAATCCGGCTGTCATTAGGATAGTTGACAATTACCTTATTGAGAATATCCGCTGCATTCTCCATGTCTCCAAGGAAGAAATATATTTCGGCAATATAGAGGAAGGTGTCTCTGTCATTCTCTCCAAGTTCAAGGGATTTCAAAAACATCTCAAGTGCAAGATCCAGATGCCCGAGTTCCCTGTGGCAGATACCTATCAGTTTGAATATTAAAGAGCTGCTTGAACATAAGACTTTCGCTTTTTCCAGATCGTCCGCAGCAATTGTATAATAGCCATGGGACATTTTATCTTTTGCCCTGCTCATGAATATTCTGAACCTTTCTTCAAAGTCTTTGACGGAAAGGCTGTTGGCAGGTGTCCTGAAATCAAGACCGGATGTGCAAAGGTCAATATATGAAGCACTCTCATTTAGAACACCGTCGTAATCAAGAGATTCAACCACCCTCTGGCACAGGTTCTTTATTGGAAGCATAGTGGAAGCCTTGTTGGACACTGCAAGACTTGTGATCAGGCTCTCATCCCCTTCCATTTCCGAGAGATGCCTTGCCTCGTTTGTCAGTTCCCGGAAGAAGTGATTTGTCATGTCCATCGAGTTTTCTATCGGGATAGGCATTGCTGACTTATATTCGCCGCCGGGGCATGTATATTCAAAACTTACCCAGAGTTCATTATACTCGGCATCAACTCTCTCAACTTCAATTGAAATCAGTTCAATCGCTGCCTTTGTCTGTTCAAGTTTTCCTCTCATCATTCACAGGTTTATTCTGTGCATGCAAAAAAGTCAATAATGCCGGCATGGGAATTAATGAAATAAAGATATCACCAAAATACAGAGAAAACGTTTGGAAGCACTATTCCTGTTATGATATAAACCCTTATGCAAATTCAAAGACATATACCGGAGGATTTATTATGCTGAAAAAAGGGAGCCTTGCTGTAATCGTAGCTGCAATAATGTTTGCTGCCATTTCATCCATTGCATATGCAGCGCCAAAAGCTGCGATTGACGAATACGTGTTCAATGCCGGAGATATACCTCAGGGAAAAGCCATAATTCATGATTTCATTATTAAGAATACAGGAGACATGCCGCTTGAAATAAAAGTCAAACCCTGTTGAGGGGTCAAAATCAACGCCCCGGTGGGGCCGATAGAACCAGGAACCATAGGAAAAATACACGTGGAAATAAATACAACTCATATAAGGGATTCATATAAAAAAGAGATCAATGTCACGACAAACGACCCCAATAAAGGGGCTTTCATACTGACTGTAAATGCGACTGTAAGGGAGACGCTGTCGATAACCCCTCCATATATTAATTTAGGAAGTGTATCTGTAAACTCAAAAATCAATCAGCCCATAAAAGTCGAAAACAAGGGAAAGAGTACCGTGAAAATAACGGCTATAAGTGTTAAGTCTGCTGCCAATCTGAGCATAACCCCTGATAAGAATATTATAATCAAGCCCGGCAAAACAAAAGACCTCATGTTAAAGCTTGATTCAGGAAACAGTCCCAGTACCATTGAAGGAACCATATCTATCAAAACCAATATTCCCAGTCTTCCTGAAAAAATCATACCGGTAAGAGCGGAGGTTCTTGCCAGATAGGAGAAGATTACATTTTGGCCTCCATACAGGTATCATGAAAGAACGATTCGGAAGAAACATCCTTACCGTAGGTGGCCTTACAGGTATCAGCCGTATACTTGGATATATACGCGATATGGTGACAGCGTGGCTTCTGGGTGCCACAGGGCTGGCTGACGCCTTTTTCATCGCCTACAGGATACCAAATCTTCTCAGACGCATTATGGGAGAAGGTGCGATAACCATTGCAGTTGTTCCTGTTTTCAATGAAGTCAAGGAAAAAGAGGGCCTTGAAAAGGCATTCAAGATGGCTGAGAGCGTTTTCACTCTCATGTTCATAAGCCTTGTCATTATCACCATCATTGGTGAGCTTATTGCCCCCGGGCTTGTTGCCCTTCTTGCTTTTGGAAAAATCAACACTGGCGATTTTCAGGTTGCCGTTCATCTTACTCGAATAATGTTTCCGTTTATTCTGCTTATCGGAATAGTTTCTCTCTTCATGGGAATTCTCAATTCGGTAGGACACTTTGCAGCACCTGCCGGGGCCCCGATCCTGCTCAATATCTTCATGATCGGAATACCCGTAATATTTTATGTCTGGTATCCATTCTTTTCATCTCCTGCGGATGCCCTTGCATGGGGGGTGATAGCCGGAGGGGTTGCTCAAATCCTTCTCCAACTGCCTCAACTGAAGAGATACAAGGTGCCAATAAGATTCAATGCCGATTTCAGGGATAAAAACATTCGGCAGGTGACAAGACTTATGGGTATTGCGGCAATCGGTGCATCAATTTATCAGATAAATGTTCTTGTAGGAACACAGCTTGCATCATTTCTTAAAACCGGCAGTATCTCGTTTCTGTATTACGCTCAAAGACTCCTTGAACTCCCGCTTGGAATTTTCGCATTTGCCGTTGGTAATGTAATGCTTCCTGCAATGAGTTCGGCATCCGCTCGCATGGACAACACTGAGCTTTCATCCCTGATATCGCGCTCCATTGTAATGGTTCTCGTATTCACCGTGCCGTCTTCTGTTGCATTGGTTATACTGGCGGAACCAGTTACCGCCGTTCTTTTCATGAGGGGTGCATTTACTATCGCTGATGCAAAAGAAACCGCCTATGCATTGCAGATGTATTCAATATCCCTATGGGCAATAGGTTATGTACGTATCCTTAATCAGGCCCTGTATTCGATGCAGGAAGCAAAGACCGTCGTGAACATAGGATGGATGGCCCTGGTTGTAAATGTAGCCATGAGTCTCTTATTGATGTTCTTCATGAGACATGCAGGAATTGCCCTTGCAAGCAGTATCTCTGTATTCTTCCAGCTTATAATTTTCCACTTTATCCTGACAAGAAAGCAAATTAAATTCAGCATGTCGTTATACAGAGACTGCCTGAAGATAATTACGGCATCATTCATTATGGGAATAGTGCTTTATCTGTTCATTTTACATAATTTCTGGCAGCACGGTTTGAACACGAACAGCCTAATAATGCTTTCAGCATGCATTATTGCCGGAACCGTCGCATATTTTGCAGTGCTTTATATTTCAGGAATAAGACCGGCAAAATTTTTCTCACAGAGAAGAGTCCATTAGGATGAGAAATATATTGCCTTAAAAGAAGATAAAAAATTGCATTATTTATAATTTACTGGCAAGATATTAACAATGTTTAGAGTATTAATTAATTTCTAATTTTAATATAATCAAATAGTTGCAATCTACTGAATATATGGCATCATGTTTGCTAACTTGTTTTACAGGAGTTTTACAGTGCCGGTATTTGAAAAGATAAATATTTTTAAATGTTTTTATATAAATAATTGAGGTTGCAAACCCATGAGCAAGGAAGCTTTATTAAACGATTCCATTATTGAAAATGTTGAGGAGTTTACACCGGCTTTTATAAGGGAGAACGCACATGCAATACCTCATATTTTTAAAATATCCCTGTTTGAAGGTCTGGAAGTACGAAGAGATAAAATTCCCGATATCATTTTATATGTTATTGAACAAATTACATCTTTCGATTCCGCACTGATTTATGTATGGGAACCCTGGGACATGTGGTTCTGCAGGGGAATTCAGGGGAATATTCCCAAATCTCTCGACAAGGGTAATATATTTACTCATGTGGTAAAAAAATCCGGCAGGCATCTCCTTATCAAAGACATCAAGGAAACAAAGCTTGAACAGGATGACATGCCCTTTTCTTTTTCATCAATGATGGCACTGCCTATATACCTTGATTCCAACACGGTTGGATGCCTCGAACTCTACAGAAAGGGTGGAGATCCCTTTAACGCAACCGAACTGGCACTTATCAAACAGGTTCTCCTTTTAAGTGAAAGGACAATAAAGCACGCTCTGGGCAACAGAAACAGATTAGGAGACCATATTGACGCAAAGATGGATATAAAGCCTAAAGATGTCCTCTTTGAAATACTGCATCAGTACGAAGAACAAGCCAGAAGGCTCTCTTATCCCCTGAGCCTTGCCCTCGTGATGATGAACGAGTCAGATAAGAACGGGAACAGCAAAGATGTATTTGAAGGGATTCTATCCCTTAGAAAGATAGCGAGAAAACTGAAAGAATCCCTCAGATGCTATGACAACATAATCAGATATGAAGATATGAGTTTCTTCGTTATATTGCCCGGATGCACGTCAGAGCAGGCAAAAAAAGCCATCAACAACGCGACAAAAAGCCTGGAAGAGAACCTTTTATCTTCAATCCATATTGGAATTGCATCAATGCCTGATGAAGCTCAGGATATAAAAGGCCTTATCAGCGCAGCGCATCAATCGATCACTTATGCCAGGAAAAACAGCCTTAAATGTGCAAACTACCTCCAGGCAGGCAATTTACGTACATGCAATCTCTCTTCCGAACTGTCAATAAAGAAGGTCCTGAGCCTGGCACCGGGCCCGGAAACATTCGACCAGTTCATAGATATCCTGAAATTGCAGTGTCAGGCGGAAGAGATACAGTTAAGAAGCACCCCTCCCGGTGATCTGCTTGTATGGGGCAATGCCGATCTGGGTTTCTTCAAACATAAAGGCTTACCCGAAGAGATATACAAATGGCTTATTACCTATCTTTCCCCTTCATGGGCATACATAAAAGGCCTTTCAACTGATGTTCAGGACTGGAGCCAGTCCGTTTTGAGCGTGTTTTCAATCATGTCTGATATGAGGGCGGGATATCCGATCGGATACTCATTAAAAGTTGCTGATCACATGTTTACGCTAGCCTCTTCTCTGGGAATGAGAGAGGAAGATGCTACGCGCTGGGCAAATTCCGCGCTTACGGCAAACATTGGCTATCTTGGTATGCCGTCTTCCACTCTTACAAAAGATGAATTGAGCACACATGACAAGAAGAAGATATCATGTCACCCGATTATCTCTGCAAATATGCTTAAGGATGCATGCGTTCTGAATTGTGACGAGGATATATTGATACACCATCACGAAAATATCGACGGATCCGGATATCCCAGGGGATTGAAAGGATCTGAAATACCCATCGGGGCAAGGGCTTTAAGGATTGCGGATACGTATAACGCTATGATGTCACCGAGACTTTACAGGACGCAAAAGATGCAGGATGAGGCAATCCGTGAGCTTTATATGATGTCCGGAACCAAACTCGATCCGTCAATGACTCCGGCGTTTATAGACGTTATCGGTTCTTAAGCCACCTGTGATGCGTTATGCCGTACTTCTGTATCTTGTAGTGCATTACCCTCTTGCTTATTCCAAGAGCCTTTGCGGCATCTTTCTGGACCCAGTCATATTTTTTCAAGGCATCCAGAACCATCTCTTTTTCATTGATTGCGAGACTTGACATCGACAGGTTTTGAGTTTGAGCCTCAGTGGTTCTCAACCCCGGATTTATTGTTATATCCCCGGCCTTAATGTACTCACCTTCTGAAAGAAGAACAGCTCTCTCCATGCAGTTGCGTATTTCGCGTACATTCCCAGGCCATTCATAATGCAGAAGAAGCTCCATTGCCTTCTCGTCAATTTCCCTGATCGGTTTGCTGAACTCCTGGGAATATTTGTGCATGAAATATCTGACAAGAGGGATTATATCCTCTCTTCTTTCTCTGATAGGAGGGATGTGGATATTAACCACATTAATTCGATAGAACAGGTCTTCTCTGAATTTTCCTTCACGGACAAGAGTGAAAAGATCCCTGTTGGTTGCCGCAATAACCCTTACATCCACCTTGATTGTCTTTGTACCGCCTACCCTTTCAAATTCGCGTTCTTCAAGAACGCGTAGTATCTTGGCCTGCAGTGAAAGGTCCATATCCCCTATCTCATCAAGGAATATGCTCCCCATATTCGCCTGCTCAACCCTTCCGACACGCATCTTCACCGCACCTGTAAACGAGCCTTTTTCATGGCCGAAGAGTTCGCTTTCCAGGAGATTGAGCGGCAGCGCCGCACAGTTCACCTGAACAAAGTTATTCCTGGCCCTGTAGGAATTATGGTGGATTGCACCGGCAATAAGCCCTTTGCCCACACCGGTCTCTCCTGAAATTAGGAGCGTCGAATCGGCATTTGCAAGCTTCTCGACCATCGAAAGAATTCTTTTGAATGACTTGCTTTCGCATATAATGTTGGATGTGCGGTATATAAGATCTTCCTGAGTATGCCTCAGATAATCAATCTCATTTTTCATGCGTTTTATTGAAAGAGCGCCTTCAATCTTCTGGTTTATCTCATGAAACCCAAACGGTTTCTGGATGAAATCCTGCGCACCGTTTTTCATGGCAAGGACAGCCATGTCAACAGATGCATACCCTGTCATCACCAGCACTATAGTGGTCGGGCTTACAGCTTTGATCTGTTTGAGAAGTTCGAGACCGTCCATTCCGGGAAGCTTGATGTCAGTAAGCATGATATCATAGATGTACTTGTTGATTCTCGGAAGCGCAGCTTCCGCATCAGAAGTCAGTTCGACATCATGCCCCTGGGATTTGAATTCCTGAAACAGCATCTGTCCAAGATTGATATCGTCTTCTACAATCAGTATGTGTGCCATTATCTTACAAATCGTATTTTGAAAGAAAAAACTTTACTTTTATTATATACTGCTTCCCTCAAAGAAATTAATTAAGACAAAAGGAGGAAATATATGAGTGAAAATCTTGTATACCTGAGCAGCGCCTGGGCGGAAGAAGTACTAAAGCGGCTGCAGGCTGCATTGCCGCCTGAAAAAATGAACAATGTTTCCACATCGATGTCAAACATTTATAAAAATTGCCCCGGCGGCGGAGAAAAATACCTTTACATCCAGTGCGACAATGGCGCAGTAACAAAGGTCGAAACAGGAACCGGCGAGCCCCCTAAGGCGGAATTTACGATCACCGGTGAATATGAAACCTTTGCAAAAATCTCCAGGGCGGAACTCGGCAGCCAGCGTGCACTTATGACAGGAAAGCTCAAGCTCAAGGGCAACATGGCCAGAGCGCTCAAGCTGGCCTCTCTCGCAGACCGGATGAACAAGATAATATCCGGCGTACCTGCAGTCTATTAGGAGGACGCCATGCCCAGGATTCTTGACCCCAAAGACCCGTTTTATATCAACAACCCCGCACGAGTAAAAGAGATTCAGGCCGAAATGGCAAAGGCTGGAATCGACGTCTATATCGGCTCCAGGATAAGAACCATAAGCTGGGTGATAGATGCATTCTGCCCATGGCGCAGTTATCTTATCATCCCTGCACAGGGAGACCCTACTCTATTCACATTCGTAATCGACGCAGTCAGGCTTGGAGACGAAACATGGCTTGACGAAGACCATGTCAGGGCATACGCCCCTATGGGCGGCATGGATCAAATATCGGCAATCAGCGATTTCGTAAAAGACGATCTGGGTCTGACAAAGGGCCGTATCGGCTATGAAGACGGCATGGCGACCTATACGGCTGAAGGCCACCTCAGCCACTATGAATACACCATGCTGAGTCAGGCGCTCGACGGCTTCGAGTTTGTCAATGCCATAGAGATAATTGACAGCCTTTCCATAATCAAGGACATCGGCACGATCAACCGTTTCCGTGAAGCATCACGCATCGTCGACGAAGGCCATAAGGCTGCCAGAGCTGCTCTGGAAAACGGCGGCTGGAAGGGTATGACCGAAACTGTTATAGCCGGCATCGCGGCATTGGCCATGAGGAAGAACGGCAGCGTATCCGAATGGAACTTTGCAGGACTTAATGAAATATCCAGCGGGTACAGGACCGGGCTCGGAGCATGCACACCGCCTACCACAAGGGAATTCAAGGCAGGCGAACCGCTGATGCTGGATTTTCATGCCATGTTCAAACTGGCATTGGGAGATCACTCCCACAATTACCTGATAGGCCCAGCGACACCCAGACAGAGGTGGCATGCCGACAACTTCACCGGCCTGGTAAGCCTGGTCCTTGACAACTACAAGGCGGGCGTCACCCCTTCAAAGCTTGCCGAGCTTATGATGCAGTTTGCTGAAGACCGCGGCTGCGCCGATTTTGTCGTGCCCGGATGCGAACACGGGATAGGTCTCTTCGGTGATGAATGGAGAATAGGCGCAAAAAATGACGGGCCTATCCCGTTCTGGACAAATCCCGACCATGTCTATCAGGAAAACGAACTCCTCATCTGTGCCATGCAGTACGCGGCTCCATCCGAAGGAATCGGGTTCAGATATGAGAATCCCATCCTTATCCTGAAGGACGGCTGCGAATACATGTCGAAGTATCCATTGGCGATTGAGGAGATCAATTGATGACATCACGTGAACGCCTCATTGCAACTGTTGCATTCGAGCCCCTGGACAGACCTTTCAGGATGGAAACAACGGGGTTCTGGAATGAGACGCTGGATAAATGGCATTCTGAAGGTCTGCCGCCTGAAATAAATGACGAAATGACTGCTTATATGTATTCAGGATTTGACCTTCAGCTTCCGATTATCATGGGCGTTCACTTGAATCCAGGTTTTGATCCACTGTTTGATGAAGAAGTAATAAGCATGGACGGCGAACACATCATCAAACGGGACAGCTCGGGTTCCATAATCAAAGAACATACCGACCATTCAAGCGCCATCCCGACATGGCTTGAGTCTCCGGTAAAAAACAGGAAGGACTGGGAAGACATCAAATGGCGCCTCAATCCCGATTCACCTGGAAGGCTTTCCGAGGCCGAGATACTGCTCGGCCTTGAAGGCACTGCCGACTGGCCCCTCACCGTTTATATTCCGGGACTTTTCGGCACACACAGACACCTCATGGGCTTCACAAACCTGATGATAGCCTACCGCAGACAGCCGGACCTGATTCACGATATCGCACGCCACTGGGTTGATTTGTGGAAGAAAGTAATCCTGAAGATTGCCGAAAAGCGCAGGCCTGACCTTGTAAGCCTCTGGGAAGACATGTGCTACAAGAACGGTCCCATAATTTCTCCGAAGCTTTTCGATACCTTCATGGCGCCTTATTACAAAGAGCTGCTTACTTATCTCAAGAATGAACTGGAAATACCTATCATAGGCGTCGATACGGACGGAGACATGAAGCTTCTTATAAAGCCTTTCGTGGATGCCGGGGTCAACATGATATGGCCGTTCGAAGTAAATGCGGGCATGGATATACTGAACATCAGGAAAGAATGGCCGAAAGAATTCGCCATATGGGGCGGAATCGATAAGCTTGAATTAGCAAAAGGAAAGGATGCGATATACGCAGAGGTAATGAGGGTTGTGCCTGAAATGCTTAAAAAGGGCGGCTATATACCGGGCCTTGACCACAACGTACCGCCTGATGTGAGCTTTGAGGACTGGAATTACTATGTAGGCCTCGTCAGGGAACTGGGAGAATCACTGGCGGGCAGTTAAACAATGTCTTTCCAGAAGGAGAGGACATCCTCTTCTTCCCTTTCCCTTGTGTAAGTCAACCTGATATGATCCGATGCCTTTTTTCCCATATCGATTATTCTTGCAGGCTCACGGTTATTGATTGCAAGAACCTCCTCGACTGTTCCGGCAAATGTGAGCAGATCACCCATTTCCACAGGAAAGCAGAATTCCGGCTTGAAATATTCCCTGCCTCCCATGCCATGATAACCTATTACTATACAGCCGCAGCTCATGGCTTCTGCAGGAGGCAATGAAAATCCTTCAGGATAGCCGAAGCTCAAGAAAATGAGCGATTCCTTCATTATAGCAGCTGTTTCAGCCTCTGTTCTGCCTTCTATGGGAACAATTTCAAAATCACCGAGCCTGTCCGCAGCTTTCAGGATGGATATCACTTGAAGCGCGTGTTCGGAATTTTTTCTTGGCATGAAGCATATCTGTCTTTTTTTTGTTTCGCAGTAGCTGAATATTTCCCTGTTTATATAATTATGCATCCTGCTGACACTCAACTGAGGAAATGCATATTTGAGATATTCACGGTTATCATCTGAAACTACCATTACGCCCCTAAGGTCCTTTGCAAAATAGATCGACTTCCTTATATCCGTATTGAAATCATGGCCGCCGAATGTGTTGTATGTGTTCTGATTGAATATGACCTTTGCCGCCGGGGTTTCATATACTTTTCTGAAATACTTCGATGCCTTGGGCCTTGATAAAGGATTGACATAGAGCATTGAATAGTTTTCGGGTATTACCAGAAAATCACTTGTTCCGAGCTTGACCTTGCCGATGTAGGACACCTTTGTATCGTTTTCAAACCAGGTGCACCTGAATCGGTTATGACGGTGAAGGATTGAAGCTGGAAGTCCGGATTTGTTGAGTATGTCAACATGCCTGTACATCACCCTGACCCCTCCGACAGGTGTCTTATAATCAGGGCAAAGATAGTATATTATTCCCATTTAATTGACATCTCCAGTTATGGTCTTCAATATCCGAGGGGCATTCGTCTTCAGTGTATACCCCTTCTCAAGGGTTGACCGGCCATTATATCCCATCGTCTTTCTGAGTCCGGGATCCTGTATAAGCCTTGATAATCCATCGATCCAGCCATTTTTATCCATAGCCCAATAACCGTTTTCGTCCGGGACCACGACATCCCTGTTCACACCGACAGGTGTGCAGACAACAGGAATGCCGACACCGAAATACTGTAGAATCTTGAGGCCGCACTTGCCATGTGACCACAGGTCATCCTTGAGCGGCATAATGCCTATGTCACAGTCCTTGAGTTCAGCCACTTCCGTCTCCGATGACCATTTGACCTTTCTTACAGGCATCACGCGGCAGTCGAAGAAGACATCGCAGATTATCTTGAGCTCGACTTTGCCGGGATGTCTTTCAGCCACTTCATCCAGAATATCTTTAATCGACTCAAGATAATGAATGCTGCCGTGATCGCCTATCCAGCCAATAGTAACAATATCCCTGGACCTTCCGTAATCCTTCATGCTGTACCTCTCAGCCGGAATCGAAGTCGGGATAACAACCACATTCGGATTATAAGGAAGCGACTGCTCCTTAAGAAAACTGTTTCCTGCAATGATGGTGTCACTTACCCTGGCCATCTTTTCAAACCTGTGAGCTCTTGTTCGCGAATACGGGCTGCCTGCCAGGGAGTTTTTATACATGACGGCATCATCAAGATCGTAGATAATCCTTTTTGCATTCCTCCTGAACAGTTCGAGAAAGGGGAAATGAAAGCGTTTTCGCTGGACAAAAATACAGTCATAGCCGTTGAGTTTCATATACAAATCGGCATATTCCTTTATCGTTCGCGGAAACTCCATGACATACGTAAAAACCCCGTTTTCTCTAAGATAGGGCAGGTACTGCAAGATCCTGTACCTGCTCGCAGCAATCTCTTTCCCCTGTATCAGGGCAAGCATTTTCATTTTCGCTTCCCCTTTTCGGCTATAACTTTCTCTATCTTCTCAAAGACCGTGTATGAATCGTCAAATGAGGTGTTTTCCACATGCGGCATCCCACCTGAAATCATTTTATCAATGGCGTGTTCCAGTGCATCAACATCGGCTGCCGGAATAATATATCCGTTCTTCCCGCTTTCAATGAACATGGATGCACCATTTGCCGATGTCGTGATGACAGGTGTCCCCGATGCAAGCGATTCGAGCACAACGAGCGAGCATGCATCATAATAGGTCGGATGCGCAAGGCAGTCGCATGCGGGGTAGATATAATCAAGTCCGGCGCTTTTTCCCGCAAAAACAATCATCCTGCCAAACTTTCCGGCAAGCGACATGGATCCGGCATCAGGTTCGCCTACAACAAGAAGCCTGACATTGGTCTTTTTTATTTTTTTTAGCGCTTCGAGAAGAATCCTGAATCCCTTCAGGATAAAGTTATTCGCAACAAAGAGGAACACGAAATCGTTTTCACCAAGACCGTAGAATTTTCTTATATCACTGCGCCCCTCAATCTTAGCCGGTGAGTATTTCCTTGTATCTATGCCATTGGGGATGAGAAAAATTTCTGGAGGATTCTTGCCGCAGAATTCCCTGATATCATTCTCCACCATCCTTGATATTGCCAGGACAACAGGCCTCTCGACCTTGAGAGTCCACCATTCAAAGGCTCGCTGAAAGGCATCCTTGAAGCTCAACCTTTTTATGATCCTTATCAGTGACCTCATATTTTCAGAATACCTGATAATGTCCCTTTCAGACCATGCGGCATGCAGCCCGCCATGGGGCTGATAAATATCCATATGAAATGTATTTCCCACCCCGTAATGAACCCAGCCTTTCATTTTCCTGGCTTTAAAGAAATGCATTAAGGCAAAACTCAGATGTCTGAGCGACTGGGGAAATTTTATGACACGGACCTTATGAATGGCTATACCCGGACAATCAGTACCGGAAGACTTCATGCATATGACAGCAACCTCATGGCCTCTGTCTGCAAGAAAATGCGCCAGATCCCAGCAGTAGCGCTCTGCGCCGCCTGTTTTTGGATCGAATTTTTCTATGGCAAGACAGACTTTCATGATCATCGCCATTTGTTAATGGCTTCGCACACCCTTTCGACCTGAGCATCAGCAAGCTCCGGATACATGGGCAGGCTCAAGATCCCCTTATAAAGCCTTTCAGTATTGGCAAGACCGGTGCAGCCCCTTACCCTTCCCAGATATGCAGGCTGCTGATGTATGGCAAGCGGATAATGGATTGCAGTCCCTATTCCTTCGTTCATCAGATATTCACGAAGCTTATCCCTTTCTTCACACTCTACTACATAAAGGTGCATTGCATGGGTCGTATTCTGGATATCCGCCGGGGCCTTAATGCTGCTCCCTGATATTGCAGAATTATAGCTTGATGCAATCTGTCTGCGTCTTTCATTGGCTTTCTCCAGATGGCCGAGCTTCACACGAAGGATGGCCGCCTGTATTTCATCAAGTCTAGAGTTAACGCCGGAAAACGAGCTCACATACCTTTCCTTCCAGCCGTATTCCCTGAGCCACTTTACGTTATCAGCTATTCCGCAATCATTTGTGATGACAGCGCCCCCGTCACCGAGCGCGCCTAGGTTTTTTGTCGGGTAAAAACTGAATGCGGCCGCATGACCGAAGGTGCCTGCTTTTTTATCCCCGATGATTGCACCGTGCGCCTGTGCACAGTCCTCAATAACCTTGAGGCCGTGCCTTTCAGCAATTCCCATTATGGCTGACATATCGCATGGCTGGCCGTATATGTGTACAGGGACGATGGCCATTGTCTTTGGTGATATAAGTGCTTCAATAAGACCCGGATCAATGCATCGGCTTGTATTATCAATATCAGCAAAAACCGGGACAAGACCTGCCTGCTCAATCGCAGCGACGGTCGCAACGGCGGAGTGTGAAACCGTTATAACCTCATCACCGGTCTTAAGGCCGGCGGCTTTCAGTGCAAGCATCAATGCATCAGTACCGCTTGCAACGCCTATACAATTATCTGCACCGATGAATGAAGCAAACTCTTTCTCAAATGAATCAACTTCGCTCCCGAGAATATACCAGCCGCTATCGACGACCCTTGCTACGGCATCGAGAATTTCTTTTTGGAGAACTTCAGATTGCGCCTTCGGGTTTACAACCGGTATGATTTCTTTTCCCTGCATGATTTTTACCGGTAATATGAGAAATACTCTTTAAAATAATTAATGGATATCTGAAGGCCCTGCTCAATACCTGTGGCAGGTTTCCAGCCCAGTTCGTTTTCAATTTTTTTACAGTCGGAATAGTAGTCGCCTATATCAATAATTTTCCGCTCTTTGGGAAACGGCACTATTTCACTTGTGCCCGAACCATTGATATCGATTATCATTGCAGCTAATTCGCTTAAGGTAATCCTGCCTTCTCCTCCGAGATTATAGACCTTGCCGTCAGCCTTTTCATCTGCACCTGCAAAGAGGAATGCATCCACTGCATCTTCGGAAAAAGTAAAGTCCCTTACCTGCAGACCATCGCCGAAAATAAGCAGAGGTTTGCCCTCAATTATGTTTTTTATCCAGATGCCGAGAAATGTCTGTCTGGCATCTTTTATCCTCATCCTCGGGCCGTATGTATTTGTGAGCCTCAATACGCACGAACGGATATTGTAAACATTGTTATAAACGATATGATACCATTCGCCTGCAACCTTGTTGATGCCATTAACGTCAACAGGGCAGACCGGATGGTCCTCGTCCGCGGGCAGGTATTGAGGTTTACCGTATATCTGGCGGGTACTGGCAAACACGATTTTAATGTCTGGATTATTGTGCCTGCATGCCTCCAATATGAACAACTGGGCACGGGCGTTTATCTCCAGGTCGGCATAAGGATTCTGCATGGAATCGACATGGCTGGTCTGACCGGCAAGATTGAACAGGTAATCCTGGCCTTTTACCAGAAATCTCATCGAATGCTCATCGCGCACATCCGAGAAATTGACTTTTACCCTGTCCTTGACAGGTTCTATATTAAAAAGGTTTCCGCCGTATTCAGGAATGAGGCTGTCTATAAGCGTTACATTGGCACCGAGAGAGACAAGCCTGATCGCAAGGTTTGAGCCTATAAAGCCCAGACCTCCCGTTATCAAAACATGTTTGCCTCTATAAACAGTTTCGAGATCAACCATTTCTTTTAAGTCCTTTTTCCAGCTCCCAGAGTTTTGCATATTTGACAAACACATAATACATGGTGGAAACAGCTATAACAAGCCCGGGCATTCCGTCCAGAAAACCCTTTTTAAAAACATATTCCTTTATAAACCTGAAAGGTGGCCTAAATAGCAGATCGATAAACCTGAAGCGCTTTCCTTCAGCAAACTTGTCCTTCGCTTCGGTTTCAGAATAACGGTTTATCGTGGTAATCTGATCCGCGATGTCTCTGTAATTATAGTGCTCATAAAAAGATGATTTGAGTTCGCCCACCCTGCCTCTTACTTTTACGTTTGCATGCAGCCCCCCCTCGAATCCTCCTCTGTCCTTTCTGAACAGCCTTATTTCATAATCAGGCACCCATCCGCCGTGCATTATCCAGCGGCCCAGGTAAAAGGTACGTCGATGGGCGATGTAGCCGTCGTATATGCCCTTATCACTCTCAAGGCGCTCAAGCATCTCGGATGCGAGTGCAGGTGGAATAACTTCATCGGCGTCAATGAACACAACCCATTCATTTCTGGCCTTGCTGATACAATAATTGTACTGGTCCCTGAAGCCAGGCCACTTCCTCTGCTCGAAATTATCGGTATATCCCTTAACAATCTCCGGGGTGGAATCCGTGCTGAAGGAATCGACGACAATTATCTCATCCGCCCAGGTCTTTACGCTTTCAAGTGCCCCGGCAACTGTGCGTTCATTATCGAACGTGATCATGCAGACGCTTATCTTCACAAAATCTCCTTGAGCACATCATCAGGCGTGATGCTTTTAAGGCATTCATACGTGCCAAATCTGCAGGTTCGTGCCATACACGGCGCGCATTCAAGCCTTTTCGTTATGAATGAGGCCTTCCTGCCGAGCGGCGCAGTCCGTACCGGACTGGTCGAGCCAAATATTCCTATCGTCCTTGTCCCGCTCGCAGCTGCCAGGTGCATCGGCCCCGAGTCATTGGCAACAACTGCATCACACTTCTCCATCAAGGCAACACTTTCAAGCAGGCTCGTCATCCCTGCGATGTTCAATGCGCCTTCTCCGATTGAAGCTTGAATGGCGTTGTTTGCATCCCTGTCCTGCGCACCGCCGAAAAGGAGGATTGACCCGCCTGTTTTTGAAATATACATCTTTCCAAGCTCTGCAAAACTTTCCCTGGGCCATACTTTTGCAGGCCCATAGGCTGCCGAGCAGAAAATTCCAAGCACGGGCCTTTTCGTCTGTCCGATAATCTCTGAAGCCTTAAGCCTTTCTGCATCTGATATAAAAATTTCGGGCAGAACTTCCGTAATCCGTTTGCCAGCTATCGCTTCAAGCATTTCCAGATAAAACTTCGCCTGGTGCCCGGAATATTCTTCAATTTTTCCATAAACGGGGTGCGTAAAAAGCACTGACCTGCCGCTGCATGCACGGCCGTATCTTATCGGGATACCGGAAAGAAACAGAAAAAACGCTGAACTGAACGAGTGCGGCAGGCATATCGCCATGTTGAAATTTTTGTCCCTGATCTTTCTATATACCGCCTTCCATCCGGTAATTCTGGTTTTCTCATTGACCGTGATTACATTTCTCACACAGGGGTTATATCTATAGAGCTCTGCAAGATGGGGCCTTGTCAGCACATGAATTTCCGCATCGGGCCAGGCGTTTCCCAGACCGCATATAAATGGCATGCTCATTACGGCATCCCCGATCCAGTTTACACCCCTGATAAGAATCTTATCCATTTTCAGTCTTATATTAACAAATTACGGATAGCGCAACCCCGGAGCATTTCTTCAGCCATCTATTTGCTTATTGTTAATCTTGACATTTAACTCTAACAGTTTAATCTCAATTTTATGATATACGGCTGGAAAGAAATTTATCAATCAAGGCTTTCTGATGCTGTAACAGCACTAAAACGCATCAGGAAAGGATCCAGAATATTCATAGGCTCAGCCTGCGGAGAGCCGCAGTTGCTGGTGAAAACCCTCATAGATCTTGCACCTCATATGTATGACACCGAGGTGTACCATTTTCTCGATCTGGGGAATTCTGAATATGCGGAAGACAAATATTCCGAACACTTCCGCCATAATGCCCTTTTCATAGGCCAGAGCACAAGAAAGGCGGTTGAAGAAGGCAGGGCCGACTACACTCCGGTGTTCCTCTCCGAAATCCCGAAACTGATGCAGCGAAGGAAGATGAGGATAGATGTCGCCCTGATTCAGGTCTCTCCTCCTGATAAAAGCGGCTATGTAAGTCTGGGTATATCTGTCGATATAACCAAGACAGCTGCCGAGACAGCAAGATATGTCGTTGCTGAAGTAAATCCAAACATGCCGAGAACCCATGGAGACTCATACCTGCATGTCAACGATATAGATGCCTTTGTCGAAAATGACCAGCCCCTCATAGAGTTTCATTCTGAATCACCCACAGAGATAATTGAAAAGATCGGAAGCATAATTGCCGACCTTATTGAAAATGAATCCTGTATTCAGACCGGCATCGGCAAGATACCGAACTCGGTTCTGCCTTATCTTATGAACAAGAAAGACCTCGGAGTTCATACCGAAGTTTTTACAGACAGCCTGATAGATTTAATCGAGGCGGGAGTCGTAAACAACAGGAAGAAGAATATCAACACCGGCAAGATTGTTTCGGCATTCTGCATGGGCAGCCGCAAGCTGTATGACTATGTCGATGACAATCCGCTTTTCGAGTTCAGGCCATGCTCTTATGTAAACAGTTCCAGCATAATAAAGCAGAATGACAGGTGCACTGCCATAAACTCCGCACTGACCGTGGACATTACCGGCCAGATATGCTCTGACTCCCTGGGATTCAGGTTCTACAGCGGTATCGGAGGCCAGTCCGACTTCGTGCGTGGAGCTCGAATGGCCAACCGCGGCAGATCAATAATGACACTGCCGTCAACAACGGATGACGGTGAGAAATCCAGAATAGTCCCGTTCCTGGATCCGGGAAGCGGTGTCGTGATAACAAGGGCTTCAGTAAATTATGTCGTAACCGAATACGGCTATGCTTACATACACGGGAAGACTATACGGGAAAGGGCGCTTGCATTAATAAGCATCGCCCACCCAAAATTCAGAGACTGGCTGCTCGATTGCGCCAAGGAACAGGGTTATATCTACAAGGATCAGATTCTGCCGGCGGCAATATATCCGAGAGAATATGAGTCCTGGTGGAAAGACAAGAAAGGCAACGAAATATTCTTCAGACCGACGAGACCCACCGATGAAAGGGCTATTCAGGACCTTGTATATTCACTCCCGGAACAGGATGTCTATACGCGATTCTTCCAGAACCTCAGAAATTTCCCTCACAAGCTTGCCATGCCGATGGCAGCCATAGATTATACCGACAAGATGGCTATAGTGGGAGTAATGGGCAATGAGGCTCCTGACAGGCAGGAACAGATAATCGCCCTTGGCCATTACGTTCGCGACCCGGTTACCAACAATGCAGAAGTCGCCTTCACCATACATCATGATTATCAGAACATGGGCATAGGCACATTTCTGTTGAATCATTTGTGCATGATAGCGGTAGACAGGAATATACGAGGTTT
This sequence comes from Desulfomonilia bacterium, assembly GCA_036567785.1. NCBI lineage: Bacteria > Pseudomonadati > Thermodesulfobacteriota > Desulfomonilia > Desulfomonilia bacterium. Next base: position 94,125 of record DATCTV010000060.1, read on the forward strand.
CACGGCTGACGTTCTGGCCCGGAATACTCCGATGATGAAAGTGTTTTCAAAAACCGGTTATCCTCTGAAGGTCAAACTTGAATACGGGGTTTATGAACTGGAAATTCCTTTTGAAGAAGGGAAAAAAGAGAATGCAGGCAGTTAAGCCTGCTTCTCTTTCCCAAGAAATCCTATAAGCATCTCGAGAAGGTCTGAAACGGTAATGATACCTGCGAGTCTGTTTTCTTCAACCACCGGAAGACCGCCTATTTTTTCCTTATGCATTATGACGGCTGCATCCAGTATATCCGAATCGGGATTTACGGTTATTGGATTAGGCGTCATACATGCTTCGACTTTTATCTCGTTCTGCAGGTATTCATCATACATGGCTTCATGAAATACGAATGGAGAATTCAATGCCTTCCTTATATCGAGGTCGGTAATTATACCTACGAGATTTCCGTCTTTTACTACTGGCAGGCGTCTGAAACGCTTTTCTTCCATGATCTTTATTGCTGATCCGACAGAAGCTTCAGGTGCAATGATAACGGCAGCGGTCTTCATCATTTCAGAAACCTTCAAAAATCACCTCTCATGTTATAATTGTTTATCAAAACTTATGATTAAGCCATCCTCCTCTTTTACAGGATCAAAAGAGAGTTATCGCCATCGCCATATGCATGAGGTATATAGCCGTCGGCCTCCCAGTCGTTCTCCCACCTAGTATTGTCGATAAGATAGCGGAACTGGTAGGTCTTGCCGGATTCAAGGTAGAGGCTGATGGAAAATGAACCGTCTTTCTGTTTCTTCATGAAATCCACGTCCGTAATCCAATCATTGAAATCACCAGCAATTGCAACCTTTCTTGCATTTCCAACGGCTTCTTTAGGTATGGAAAACGTAACTTTGAACAACTGTTTTGACTTCACATATTGTTTTTTCAATGCCATTACGCGCCCCTCCTTTTCCTGGCAGTATTTCCCTACATGAACCCGTTATCCCCATAACATAACATATATTATATTTCGGTTAAGTTCTTTTGCAAGTTTCCTGCTTTTATTACTTAATGACTTTCTATTCCTCCAGCCTGGCGGAAATAATTATCACGGGCTCCACAGGAACATCGCTGTGAAATCCCTTGTTGCCCGTCTTTACGGCCGCAATTTTATCAACAACATCCATTCCTTCAACCACCTTTGCAAAAACCGCATAACCGAAATCACGTACACCGTGATCAAGAAACTTGTTGTCATTGACATTGATAAAGAATTGAGATGTTGCACTGTCAATTGCAGAAGTTCTTGCCATGGAGAGTGTGCCTCGCTCGTTTTTAAGCCCGTTCTTCGCTTCATTCTTTATGGGCTTCTTTGTAGCCTTGTCCATCATATCAGGCGTCATGCCACCGCCCTGTATCATAAATCCAGGGATAACACGGTGGAATATCGTCCCGTCGAAAAAGCCGTCCTTTATATAAGATATAAAATTTTCTGTCGTTATCGGGGCCTCGTCCTTGAACAGCTCTATCTTGATATCTCCCAGGGTTGTTGAAAGAGTTACCATATTCACCTCACATTGTTTGATTTTTTTGTTTTTAAAACATCTTGCTTGTTTAAACAAATATATAATATGAATAGAGCATGGAACAGTTCAAGCTTGAAGATATCACATTCCCTCTCCTGATGAAGGATATAATTGAAGATAAATTCTCTGGAATATTATTTCTGTCTCTCGAACAGTGGAGAAAGGGAATCATATTCAAGGAAGGAAGGCTCTGTGCCATACAGTCAAACCGCCCCGAAGAGCTCCTTGGTAATATTCTTGTTGAAAAAAACTTTATCACTCAGGAACAAAATGACATTTCACTGGAAAAGGCACGGATTGAAAGAATCAAACATGGAGCTGCACTCATACTGCTTGGTTTCCTGAACCAGATACAGCTTACTGAAGCACTTATAATTCAGATAGAAAAACGTTTCCTGGACATTTTTGAATGGCAGACAGGATCGGTTCAGGAGGTCCCCAAAACTATAAATAAGAATCCTGAACTTACAGTGGATGAGCTGAACTATCTTTTAAGAAAGGGTATTACCGAAAAATTCAATCCCTCCATGGCGATAACGGCACTTATGCCTTATGCAGCCGTCAAACCGAAGCCGCTGAAAGAAGAAATGCCTAAAGGGATTTCAATAGACATTGAAAGCCTGGAGAAAATGACTGTTTCGGAAATTATATTAAAAAACCCCCAGACAGCCATTGATCTGTTCGCACTTTACTGCAGTGGATTGATAACATTCGAAGAAAGCAAGCACAAGGCGTTGATTGACAAGCTGCGCAGCAAACTGAAAGAAATAAATAAAAAGACGCCTTTCGAACTGCTGGGTATAGATTCCGATGCATCTGATGATACTCTTAAAAAGGCCTATATAAGACTTGTCAAAGACAACCATCCCGATTCCTATGCATACGCGGCTGATATTGAAGTCAAAGACCTGGCAAATGAGATATTCACGGATATCCAGAAAGCTTACAATGAAATTTTAAAGGAGCGCCAGGGCAAGCCTAAAGTTGATCAGTGGGTGAACGACCAGCTTCAGGCTGAATTGATTTATCAGCAGGCCCTGGACGAACTGAAGAATAAAAATTATGAAAAGGCCCTGGATCTCCTGAAATTATGCGTAAAAATGGCACCAGACGAGAAGGCCTACAATGAGTCATACATTAATGCCATGTTCATGAAACTGCAGGCAACAAACGGTCCTACTATTGAAATAAAGAATGCGATAAGAGACTCTATTAAACGTTTTCCTCAAACTGATTTCTATTATCTCATCCTTGGATGGGTGCTCAAGAAAGAAGGCTCCATCAAGGCTGTCGATGCCTTCAGGGCTGCACTAAGGATTAATCCTAAAAATGTCGATGCAAGCCGCGAACTCAGATTGTATCGCATGAGGGGTAAGGTCTAGCCGGACTGCCGCATGAATCGCATAGGATTTATTTTAAAGCTCAAGCCGGATAAAATAAATGAATATAAAGAGCATCACAGAAGAGTCTGGCCTGAAATGCTCGAGGCTCTCAAAAAAACCGGATGGCACAACTATTCGCTGTTTCTGAAGGATGATGGAACTATATTCGGATATTTTGAAACACCCGGAACACTCGATGATGCAATCAAAGGCATGTCAAAGGAGGAAATAAACTCAAGATGGCAGGCGTTTATGGCACCGTATTTTGAGAATCTTGATGGTTTGCAACCTGATAAGGGCATGCTCGAACTTGAAGAAATCTTCCACCTGGACTAGACCAGCTTACCTCTTCGATAGAAAATTCTTCTCGTACTCGCCTGTCTTATCAAGCCATTTTAACCCGGCAGGAACATCGTTAATGGTACACCAGTAATCCCATACGCTCCCCAAAGGCAAGGTCTTGCAAGCTTCCATAAGTGCAAGTCTTCCCAGACCGTTTCCTTCCAGTTCATATTCCCTTATTTTATCGAGCGGTTCGAGCAGAGCAAACAGGACAGCCATTAGGGTAGCACGCGCGCCAGCCACCCATGCACCTATCCTGTTTATGGATGCATCGAAATAATCAAGCGCCAGGTATGTCCTTTCAAGTGCCCCCGCCCTTGCTGTTTCAAGCATCAGTTCCTTCACTCCGTCATCAAAGACGGCAACATGATCGGAATCCCATCTCAGACCGCGGCTTATGTGCAGAAGCAGCCGCTGCTGAAACATAAGAATGGAGGATATCTTGTCCGCAACGGATTCGGTCGGATGGAAATGTCCCATATCCAGGCACAGGAGTACATCGTCATTGTTTCTTAAATTATGATCGGATACCCATTGCATGTAGAATTCATGTGAACCGGCGACAAAGGCCTCTGATCCAATGCCGAAGAGTTTGCTCTCGACGCTGTCCATGAGGCATGTCCTGTCATGACGAACTGAATATATTTCCGATAATGACTCTTTGAGCTTCTCCCTTCTTTTAAAACGAAGTGCAGTACTATCCTTGCAGCCGTCAGGTATCCACAGATTGTGCATGCATGGTCTGCCTAAGGTTTTTCCGAAATGCTCACCTATCTCACGGCATCTTTTTACATGCTCCACCCAGAAGTTCCTCTTATCATCCTCCAGCGAACACAAAGTCCACCCGTCCGATGACCTTACATGTCCGAAGCATGTGGCGTTGAAATCAAGCCCCAGTCCGTGCTCTTTTGCCCAGTCCACCCAATGAATATACTGTGAGTAAACCAGTGTATCCCTGTCTCCTGTGTATTTTGAGAAATCACCGTAGATTGCATGCAGGTTGAGTCTGTGTTTACCCGGGATAAGCGAAAGTGCAATTTTTAAATCCGCCTGTAGTTCCTCAACATTTCCAGCCCTTCCTGGGTAATTTCCCGTTACGGCAAGCCCGCCTCCCGGCTCGGAAACGGGCATTTCAAATCCCCTGACGTCATCTCCCTGCCAGCAGTGTATTGATAATGAAATACTATCAAGTTTTTTAAGGGCTTCAGATACGCTGACGCCATGCTCGGCGTATTTCTCGACTGCAATCTCGTATGCCTTCATAATCAATGCTTCATTCATCGATTGGGCTCCGTTCAATGATTGTTTTATATCCCTTATATGCCGTTTCCCATTCATCCCTGTTATCTGATGCATTATATTTTTCTGTTTCGAATGAAAGGGAAACTATTTCCCGGAGTTCATCAATTGAGCTTATTCCGCCCAGAGCAGACGCCTGCATGAGAAGGTTTCCTATTGCAGTCGCTTCCATAGGCCCGGCAATAACTTGAATGCCTGTTGCATCTGCTGTAAACTGGTTCAAAAGGGTATTTCTGCTCCCACCGCCTATTATGTGAATCCTGTTAATATCAGAATCATAAAGATCACGAAGCTGTTCGAGAACGAGCCTGTACTTAAGTGCAAGACCCTCGAGTATTGATCTTGTAACCTCTCCCCTTGTCTGCGGGACAGGCTGGTGTGTTTTCCTGCAATAATTCACAATAGCCACGGGCATATCGGCAGGGGTTCTGAATCCTCTGTAATCAGGATCAATAAATGCGGAAAAGCCCCTTGCCGATTCCGCTTCCCTGATCAGTTCATCATAAGAAGGAGTTGACCCTTTTAATCCCCATACCCTCCTGCATTCCTGAAGAAGCCACATGCCTGAAATATTCTTAAGAACCCTCCAACGGCCCTGTACTCCTCCCTCATTGGTAAAATTTGACATGAAAGATTCATCATTTATCACCGGATGGTCTGTCTCGACACCCATAAGCGACCATGTGCCTGAACTGATATATGACCAATCCCGCCCACATGACGGAACCGCAGCAACTGCCGAGGCGGTATCATGCGAGGCAACAGCAATGACCGGAACTTCTCTCATGCCGGTCTCTTTCGAAATTTCGGATGATAGATTTCCAAGAATTGACCCCGGTTTTACTATTTCCTGAAACAGAGATGGCTTTATTCCGAGCGCCGAAACAAGGACCATGTCCCAATCCATCAATGTCGGATTGAAAACTTGAGATGTGGTGGCAACAGTGAATTCCGTCTTTTTGATTCCGCATAAGAAAAAATTCAATATGTCCGGGATGAATAAAACAGCATTGGCAATATCAAGTATCGGAGATTTGTCTCTAAACATGGATTCTAGCTGGAAAAGTGAATTAAAATCCATGAATTGAATGCCAGTTCTTTTATATAGTTCCTCTTTGGTGATCTTTTTGAAAAAGGAATCCGCAGCACCTTCAGTACGTTTGTCCCGATAGGAAAACGGCAGACCAATAAGCTGTCCGTTCAGGTCAATCAGTCCGAAATCGACCCCCCATGTGTCAATGCCGATTGAATCAGGAACTGTTTTTCTGGCACACAGATGCAGGGCCTTTTTGATTTCTTCAAAAATCCTGTAAATATTCCAGTGCAGCCGGCCATTTACATTAAGCACGCCGGTTGGAAAACGATGAATTTCTTCGATATTCAGTTTTTTCTCTTCGAGCCTTCCAAGTATGGCCCTTCCGCTGTCTGCTCCCAGATCTATTGCAAGATGAACTGACATGATAACATTGTCCTTAACATGACAGATTGAAAGCATGTTTCAGTTCTGCGAGTTCGGTTTCGGACAGGCCTTCAGGCGTCTCTCCGGCATTAAGGCAGGCAAGCAGCACCTGTGCACCTTTATTCAATATGTCAATTGTATCGAACCCGCTTACCGGACTATCCGAAACCGCCAGACAGCCATGCTTCTGCCAGATGACAATCCTGAAACCCTTCATGATCTTTTCAAGTGTTGATTCGGCAAGCTTTTCGGATCCCGGAAGGGCATAGTCCACGAGTCCGGCACCTTTCGGTATCACGACCTTAACCTCCGGCAGCATGCCATGAAGCATTGAATTAAATACGTCTTCACTCCAGAACCTCTTCATATGCGAGAGCGCCACCAGCTCTGCAGGATGTGTATGAATAACCACTTTGTAATTCGAATTAATTTTCCTGAAATGATCATGAAGCAGCAGGTGCGTCGCCAGTTCCGAAGTGGGCCTTATATTCTTATTGAATCTGCACTCATCGATGATGGAGTATGTTGAACCATCCTGAGATATCTGTATCAAACACATCCCGCTCTCAGGGTCTTTGGAAATATCCCTGAACCTGCAACCTGATCCGGTTATTAATAATCTCCTTCCTTTAAGGTTGGCATATCCTTCAGTACGCAGTGCTATATTCAAATCATGATTGTTTTTCTCGTCTAAAGGCATACTGATATCAGTCACATCAATAGAAAGATTCCCTGCATTTGCCTCTGCCCAGCCTTTATGCCAGAGCATTGCTGCTACATCTTTTACCTGATGGACAATTGCTTCCAGGGACTTATTTATACTTTTGTGATTTTTCATACCATCTCCTGTTTTTGTTTCAGGCATTAATGATTATCCGATAATGTCTTATTCAGCTGTTTTTTCAGGTATTGCTTCTGTTTTATTTTCATTACATAAGTTGCTGCCGGCCAGTTCGAGCGCCTCGATTATAAGCCTGTTGCGTTCCTGCCAGACGGTATTCTTATCGTAGATTACAATTATTTTATCATCCAGACGGCATACCCCGCCTCTGCGGTTTATTTTGTCCTCAATGATAAAAAGCCCTGCCGTCTGAGCTTCATCGAGGAGTTTTTTATTCAGTTCTTTATAGTATTTCTCGCTATGCATGATCATGCCCTCCCAAAATCATCCTCCAGTCTTACAATATCATCCTCACCAAAGTAATCACCCATCTGGATTTCAATGAATATAAGCGGGGAATCACCCGGATTTGCAATACGATGAGCAGCCCCTTTCATTATATCGATTGATTCACCTTCTCCAAGATCATAATTATTGTTGTTAAGGGTGACGACTCCCCTGCCTGATACTATTATCCAGTGCTCGGATCTCCTTTTATGAGACTGGAGACTGAGTCTTTTTCCGGGATTCACCGTAATTCTCTTTACCTTGTGATCATCTTTATCTGAAATAATCTCGTAAAAGCCCCAGGGCCTTCTGTCAATTGTTGCCGTTTCTTTTTTGATATTCTCATAAATTCCATAATATGATTCAGTTATATCCGGACTGCTTACAGGAAACGTCCTGTCCAATATTTCATTTGGAACAATAGACATATCTGCGGATGCAAAATAGCATTTCCTGCATGATGTTTTTATAATCTGCAGATCATCATCACTCAGGGAAGTACTTAAGACAGTAAGAAGAGGTATTTTTATCCAGGGATTAAAAACAAGAGGAATTGTCCCTGATTCATTATGTATAATATCACAGTCGGTTTCATAAATGAATCTGGAAAGCTCCATTATATCAATTGGTTCCAGATGATCACGTGTTATATAACTTATTGTATCGCAGCCTCTGCTTTTAAGGCTTTCGATAAGGTTTTCATGCTGCGTATCTTCTTTGATAAGAAAACCTATCTTCATGCAATAACACCCCTTTAATGGAGGTATACTTGGTGATTATAAGAAGGCAAGAAAAAAATAGGGGTGCCAGAGGTACCCCTATTTCCAATCCGATAGTCTTTAGTGCCTACTCGAGTCCAGCCGCCTTAACTACCAGTTCGGCAATATCATAGCTCTGAAGTTTTTCTTCAAATCCGAGCTCTTTGATACCGTCTGAAATCATTGTGAGGCAGAATGGACATGCGGTACAGACAGTTTTTGCTCCGGTGGCAAGAGCTTCCTGTGTTCTCTTCTGGTTAATACGTGTTCCAAGATGCTCTTCCATCCACATTCTGCCGCCGCCTGCGCCGCAGCAGAAGCTCTTGGCATGATGGCTGGCCATCTCCACCAGAGAACCGCTCTTAAGAGATGTCAGAATATTTCTTGGCTGCTCATATACCTTGTTGTAGCGTCCGAGATAGCATGAGTCATGAAGTGTAATGTTACCAAGGCCTTCGATCTTTCTGGTCATCTTGATCTTGCCGCTCTTGATAAGGCCGTCAAGAATCTCAGTATAGTGATAAACCTCGAAATCTCCGCCGAGTTCCTTGTAATCGTGCTTCAGCGTATTGTAGCCGTGAGGACACAGGGTTATGATCTTTTTGACATTGTATGCCTTGAAGGTCTCTATATTGGCCATGGCCAGCGCCTGGTAGATGTATTCGTTCCCGATTTTCTTTGCCGAATCGCCGCAGCAGCCTTCTTCCGTGCCAAGAATCGCATAATCAAGGCCTGCTTCATTGAACAGTTTGGCAAGTGCTATTGTGACCTTCTTGTTTCTCTCGTCAAAAGAACCGGCGCATCCGATATAGAACAGATACTCGGCTCCTCCCTTTTCAGACATGAGAGGGATGTTCAGCTCTTTTATTGTCCCGTCTCCGAGGGTTATCGACGTGCAGGTTTTTGTCCAGTCTCCACGGCTGTGTGCCCCGATGCACCACGGGTTGGAATTATTCTCAAAACCCTTGAAGACAACCTGAACTTCAGGCGGAAAATCGGACATCATCATAACCAGGTAACGTCTGAGGTCAATGAGCTTCGGGAACTGTGTGATATAAGCAGGACATGCCTCCACGCATGCCATACATGTCGTACATGACCATAAAGTATCGGGGGATATCGCATCACCGATAAGCTGCGGACCGGTATACTGCTCATCGGGTATCGCCCTCACCTTGCCGTCAGGTCCGATTATAAGTTTGGATTTGGCTTCAAGATGCGCCCTCAGGTTCTGTATGACATCCCTCGGCTTGAGCGGTTTGTCTGTCAGGTTCGCTGGACATACCTCAACGCATCTGCCGCAGCGTACACACGCATCCGTGTCGAATATATCTTTCCATGAATACTCTTCAACATTATGGATGCCGAATGTCTCCGCATTTTCGAACATCTCCGGAGGCATGATCTTGATCTGCGGAACAGCAGCATCGGACTTAAGCAGAATGTTTGCCGGAATAGTGAATATATGAAGCAGTTTGGTATATGCAATTACTACAAAGAAAACAAGTGCGGTAATAAAGTGTACCCACCAGACGAACAGGTGCGTTGATTTAGCTGCCTGTACGCTCATGGCGCTGAATATCAGAGAAAATGCATAGCCAAGATAGTTGGCCCATACATAGCCATTCATCGGATCTCCGGGCTGAACCTCTGTTGCCTGAATGCGAAGTCCCTCTACAAGGAATCCGGTTACTATTATGCCGAGAAGCAGCCAGAGTATCCACTTGTCTTCAGGCTTCTCATCCAGCCATGCGGGTTTCATTATATAGCGACGATAGAGCGCCATGAGAAGGCCTATGATCACCATGAGGCCTGCCGTGTCAGTTACCAGTGAATATGCAATATACAAACCGCCTTCCATGAAATGCCAGTGGAATATCGGCTCGATAATATCGACCTGAAGAAAATCTATTCCGGCCCCTGCAAAGAGAATTACAAAACCCCAGAATATCAGGAAGTGCATTATGCCCTGGAACGGCTCTCTCAATATTTTTTTGTGGCCGAAAACGTCAACAATAGTATCCCAGATTCTTTTTCCGATATTATTAAGCCTGTCCGTTTCCGAACCGGTCGCTTTCATGGCTATCTTCAGCCTGGTCCAGAAACCGCCGACATACATGCCATGAATCATCAGCACAATTGCCACAAGTGCCAGTATGTAGGTAAGCGGCTCAACAATCGGGAATCCGTCTCCCTTAACGTTCCAGAATATCTCCCTTGTGATACCAGAAGTAGCGCTCATATATCCCCCTATAATACTTTGATAATCTCTGCCTTGTTCCCAAAAACCGGGCCACATGTAATTAATTTATGATATTGCATGCCGCCCCGTTTCTGCGAAATAAAAAGGACGGGAAAATTCCCGCCCTTTTTAATTGTTGTTTAAGCTCCCTTTATTTTCTTTACTTCGTTGGTAAGTGCAGGAACAACCTTGAAGAGGTCATCTACAACACCAAAGTCTGCCTTGCTGAATATCGGTGCTTCGGCATCCTTGTTGATTGCCACGATAACCTTGGATGTGCCCATACCGGCCAGGTGCTGAATTGCACCGGAGATCCCGCATGCAATATACAGATTCGGACTTACGGTTTTTCCTGTCTGCCCGACCTGATAACCATGACCGATCCAACCTGCATCAACTGCGGCACGGGATGCACCGATTGTTGCCGTTGGCCCGAGTGCCTTTGCAAGTTCTCTGAGAATACCAAACTCTTCCGGTCCCTTCATACCGCGGCCGCCAGATACTATAATTTCCGCTTCGGTCTGGTCCGGTTCTTTGGTTTCCGCCACCTCAACTGATTTTACAACTGCTTTGATTTTGGCGGCATCAAGTGTAACCGCAACATTTTCAATTGCCCCCGCGCCTGCAGCTTCTGCAGCCATAAAAGAATTAGGCCTTACAGAGATAACCTGCGGGTCTGCTAGACATTCAACCATTGTATATGCCTTGCCGGCGTATATCGGTCTTTTTGCTACGATTTTACCGCCTTCCAGGCTGAGGTCGACTACGTCGGATAAGCAACCTACGCCAAGCCTTGCTGCCAGTGCAGGTGTGAAATCCTTACCCTGTGCAGATGCCGCTATCAGGATAATTGACGGACTGACCTTTGCCACAACTGCTGCAACAGCCTGAACATAGGCTTCTGTTGTATAGTTGGCATATTCAGGTGCATCCACAACAAATATTTTATCAGCGCCGTATTTTGCAAGATTGCCTGCAAGGCCCGCAACACCGGAGCCGACGAGAGCCACTGAAATTTCTCCGCCAAGTGTCTTTGCCTTGCTGGTGATTTCATAACCGGCTTTCTTGAGTTCGCCTTTCTGAACTTCCGCTACTATTAATATTCCTGCCATTGTCCTGTCCTCCTTCCCCTAGATGACCTTTGCTTCTTCGCTAAGGGCTTTAGCAAGTGCTGCTGCCTTAACGTCGGCATCATCACCCTCGATTTTTTTACCGGCCTGGCGGGCGGGCGGAAGGGTCATGTTCTTTATAGCGGTCTTCGCTGCTGCGCCAACACCAAGATCTGCTGCCGTCTTAACATCAACCGGCTTCTTCTTTGCCTTCATAATGCCGGGTAATGATGCATACCTGGGCTCGTTAAGACCCTTCTGTGCCGAGAAAATGGCAGGAAGAGGTACTTCAATAACTGCCTGGCCACCTTCTATTTCCCTTGTTACTATGGCTTTATCTCCTGCTGCTTCGAACTTGACAACCATTGTGATGACAGGGAGCCCGAGCATTTCACCGAGGATTGCAGGGACCTGGGCTGCATCATCATCAATGGCCTGTTTGCCGCACCAGATAGCCTTAACATCTGCCACTCCCTTTATCGCTGCAGCAAGCGCCGATGCTGTAGCATAGGGATCTGCCTTGGCTGCAAAATCGGCATCCTGAATATGAATACCGTTGTCAGCACCCATTGCAAGAGCTGTTCTGATGGTCTCGATTGCCCTGTCCGGACCTAGTGATATAATTGTTATAGTACCAGCTCCGGCCTTTTCCTTCTGTTTAAGGGCCTCTTCCACTGCAAATTCGTCATAGGGATTCATAACCCATTTGACACCGTCCGTAGCAATCCCTGTTCCCGAGCCGTCAATCTTAATCAAAGTCTCGGTATCAGGTACCTGCTTAATGCATACTACACTGTTCACATTAAACCTCCTTACCGTTTATTGGCCTAAAGCCTTGTTTTACATATCTCTGAATTTTGCAGTGCGTTTTGTCAGGAAGGCATCGACACCTTCCACCGCATCTGCGGAAACTTTAACGCGTGCAAAATTTTCAGCCTCGATCTCACATCCGTCTTCGAAGGTTTCCTGATATCCATCCATTACAGAGGTCATGGCGGAAGAAACGGCAATCCTTCCTTTCTTTGCTATTATTCTCGCCAGCCCTTTGGCTTCGTCTATCAACGACGCCAGAGGAACAATCTTATTTACCAGACCTATAGATAATGCCTCCTGGGCATTAACCGGTGAACCTGTAAGAATCATTTCCAGACCTTTAGCCTTTCCAACGATCCTCGGCAGTCTTTGTGTACCTGCAAAACCCGGAATTATTCCCAGATTTATTTCCGGAAGTCCAAGTTTGGCAGAATCTGCAGCTATCCTGATATGGCAGGGCATTGCAATTTCAAGTCCTCCTCCTAATGCAAATCCGTTTATGGCGCATATGACAGGTTTATCCGAACCTTCAATTATATTAGTCATCAACTGTCCGCGTTCAGAGTATTCTTTTGCACCGCCTAATGTCATAATCTGCTGGAATTCCTTTATATCGGCACCAGCCACAAATGCTCTGCCCTTGCCCGTAAGAACAATCACCCTGACAGATGGGTCCGCTATTGCCTTGAGCATGCAGTTAGAAATGTCATTGATCGTTTTGACGCTTAAAACATTCATCGGGGGATTTTCTATTGTCACCAATGCAACCCCATCACCGTCCACTTCATATGTGCAATTTACAAAAATGCTTCCGGTCTTTTCAATGCTTTCAATCGAAGAAGGCAGAGTAAATCTTTCCGGACTGGTTTCAATGGCATACATTTCAGCAATATCAGCTATATTTGACCAGCCTATTACTTCTTCAGCCCAGTGCAGCGGGCCGTATGCCACTTTGGTCGGGAAATTCGTCCCATAAACCATCCCTGTATCTATGTCATGAGCGCCTGCAACACCCTCTTGAGCTATCAGTAGTGCCTCTCTTACCTGTACAGCAAGCAGCCTTTCGGGTTCAAAATCCAGACTGTCCGGCGGGTTTTCTTTCCACAATTTCTTTAAATATTTCTCGACCTCGGAGTTAACTGTCTTGTTGGACTTATCCGAGTAATCATAGAAGCCTTTGCCTGTTTTCTGGCCATACATCTTTTTATCAACAATAATCTTAAGTATGTCCGGAACAGGCGTTCTTTTTCCGAATGCCTCTTCAAGCGTAACGGAAGCATGCATTGCCACATCCAGCCCAACCAGATCCCAGAGTGTAAAAGGTCCCATAGGCATCCCGAATTCAACCATTGCATCGTCAATTTCCTGTATAGTGCCGGAACCGTCCATAAGTGCAAGCAAGGCTTCATTCATGTAGGGAATAAGTATGCGGTTGACTACAAATCCTGGTGCATTCTTGCATTTGATGGCTATCTTGTCGATCACGGTTGCAAATTTCATCATCTCTTCAAGGGTTTCGGCTGAGGTATTCACATCATATATAACCTCAACCAGTTTCATTACATGCGCTGGATTGAAGAAATGAAGCCCGATAAAACGGTCTTTCCTGCTGATCTCTTCTGCTATGTCAGTCAGGCTCAATGATGACGTGTTAGAAGCCAGTATGGTTTTTTCAGGACAGATTTTATCAAGTTCAACGAAAATCTGTTTTTTTAATTTGAGGATTTCGGGAACAGCTTCGATAACAAGGTCAACATCTTTCATATATTCAAGATCGTATTGAACGCCGCCCTTTAACAGCCCCTGTTTCTTTTCAGCTTTATCAGCAGTCAATTTGCCCTTGGCAACGAGCTTGTCATAAACGCTTTTCGATAGGTCCACAGCCTTATCGACAAACTTCTGATCAATGTCTTTTACAAAACATTCAATCCCGACCGAAGTTAGAAGATGGGCAATTGACCCTCCCATTGCCCCTCCGCCGATAACAGCTGCTTTTGTTATGTGCATAAATAACTCCTTTATAAAAAACCCTGTTTATTAAATAGTTAACAAAGTCCGTTTATAAAATAACCGGCAACTTCTATCGCCACATCACGGACATCAAATCTTTTTCTTTTGGATGTAACAAGATATGTGGACAATTCATCGAGCGAACCATATATCGCCCTTGATGCGATTTCAGGTTTAATATCTTTTCTGAATACCCCTCGCTGCTGTCCATCGATAATTATCTCTGCAACTATATTAAGATAAGCAAGAAAATGCTTATTTTTGTACTCTCTCATGAATTTGTTCGATTGTTTCAGTTCAACCTGGATAACCTCGGCCAGTGGTCTGTCCGATTCGACCATTCCCAGGTGTGTTTCGAAAAACCTGATTATCTTTTGCCGGGGATCATCGATCCCTTCAAGCTCGTTTCTTACAAGTTTTATTATTCTTGTGAGCTCTTCTTCAAAAAGAGATATGAGGATATCATCTTTGTTTTTAAAATATAAATATATGGTGCCGTCTGCTACGTGGGCTTCTCTTGCTATTTCCGAAACTTTAGAATTATAAAATCCTTCTTTAGCAAAAACCTGCTTGGCGGCATTCAATATTGTTCTGTATTTTTCTTCACCTCTCATACAGATCCCTTCACCCTGTGCAGAAAATATCGGTAAAATTTCAGAACAGCTAATTTCTAAATCCGGGGGCATGAAATGCCCCCGGCTCCAAAAGTTAAATATTAGTCAAGCTTCTTTCTTTCGTCGACCAGAATATTTACAACATTCGGATCAGCGAGTGTTGATGTATCGCCAAAATCACTGAAGTCAGCGGCTGCAACCTTCTTGAGAACACGGCGCATGATTTTGCCTGAACGTGTCTTTGGAAGGCCGTCCGCCCAAAGGATTTTATCTGGAGTGGCGATAGGTCCGATCTCTTTACGTACGTGATTGATAAGCTCTTTCTTGAGGTCCTCGGACTTTTCCACGCCGGTATTCAACGTAACATAAGCAAAGATACCTTGTCCTTTGATATCGTGAGGGAACCCGACAACTGCTGCTTCTGCAACCTTCGGATGAGAAACAAGGGCGCTTTCGACCTCTGCCGTACCCATTCTGTGACCGGATACGTTTATAACGTCGTCAACACGGCCTGTAATCTTGTAATAACCGAGGTCGTCTCTCTCTGAACCGTCGCCTGTAAAATATTTGCCGGGGAACTGAATGAAATATGTATCTTCAAAACGCTTGGGATCTCCCCATACCCCCCTCATCATTCCGGGCCACGGTCTCTTGATGCAGAGATTGCCTCTTCCTACACCTTCGATTTCCTTGCCGTCGTCATCAACAATACAAGGTTCGACGCCAAAGAAAGGAACCGTTGCCTTTGCAGGTTTAATATCGATTGCACCTGGCAACGGAGTAATCAGAATTCCGCCTGTTTCGGTCTGCCACCATGTATCAACTATTGTGCACTCGCTTCTTCCGATCTTCTCATAATACCATCTCCAGGCTTCAGGGTTCAGAGGCTCTCCAACCGAGCCGAGAATTCTGATTGATGTGATGTCGTGCATATCAACCCACTTGTCGCCTTCTTTTGCAATTGCGCGGATTGCGGTAGGTGCTGTATAGAATATGTCAACTTTATACTTTTCAACTACAGCCCAGAACCTGTCATAACCTGGATAACTTGGAACACCTTCGAACATGATGGATGTAGCTGCGTTCGAGAGAGGCCCATAAACAATATAAGTATGACCAGTTACCCAGCCGATGTCAGCCGTGCACCAGTAAATGTCTTCGTCATGATAATCAAATATATACTGCTGCGTCACTGATGCATACAGAAGATATCCGCCTGTCGTATGCACAACACCTTTGGGCTTCCCTGTTGAGCCTGATGTGTAAAGAATGAACAGAGGATCTTCCGCATTCATTCTTTCTGGTTCGCAGTAAGGTGCTGCATCCTTCATGAGATCATCATACCAGAGGTCACGGCCATCTTTCCAAGCGCATTTAATCTGGTCGCCTGTTCTCTTGACAACTATCATTTTCTCTATAGACGGGCACTGCTCAACCGCCTTGTCAGCATTGTCTTTTTGCGGAACAGCTTTTGCGCCGCGGAATGTACCGTCGCATGTGATAAGGACTTTTGAGTCGCTGTCCACTATTCTATCGCGAAGGGCATCTGCAGAGAATCCACCGAAAACTATGCAATGGATAGCACCTATCCTTGTGCAGGCTAACATTGTGATTGCAAGTTCGGGAATCATTGGAAGATATATTGTTACACGGTCGCCCTTCTTAACACCAAGCTGCTTAAGAACATTTGCGGCCTTGTTTACTTCGCGGTACATATCCATATAACTTAAAGTTTTGCATTCAGAAGGATCGTTTCCTTCCCAGATTATAGCTGCTTTATTCTTCTTTCCGTTTTTGATATGGCGGTCGAGGCAGTTATAGCTGACATTGAGCTCCCCGTCTTCGAACCATTTAACACTTACAGGTGAAGTGAATGACCAGTTCCAAACCTTTGTCGGCTTTTTGAACCAGTCGAGCCTCTCGGCCTGTTTTGCCCAGAATTTTTCCGGATTTTCGATTGAATCCTTGTACATTGCCTCATACTCTGCCTTACTCTTGATGTAGGCCTTTTCCCTGACCTTGGGAGGAACCGGGAAAATCTTTTCGTACATGCTCATGGTATCTTCTGCCATAAAATTGCCTCCTTAATTATTGGTTTTATTCGCAACGTGCCATCATATAACCGAATGCGACAAGCAGGTCAAGGAAAAATGAATCGTCATTCATATACATCTTTTATGATTATCAGATTTAACAAAAATGACAGCAAATGCCATTTTTATAATCAACATTCAAATGTTTTGTTAAAATAATAGGATATGTTATAATAAGTTTAATAATTAGAAATTGGGGGAAAATCATGAAAAAATTATTCGTCCTGATGATTTCATTAGGAGTTTTATTCTGCATTACATCTCAATTATCTGCAATGGCTATCGACACCCAGATAAATGGTCCGGATGAATTAAAAAACCAGAAAGACGCCATAAACAAGACAGTTGAAACAAGGTGTCTTGCAAACGGTATTGATATTGGAAAATTTAATAATCTCAGTATCCATATAAACAAGCTTGGAGATGTGTATTCATTCGATGCCATTCTTGACAGCGCTCCCCCGAAAGCTTTTCATAAAGATATGAAATCTTTTAATGATTTGACATCAACAATTAATGAAATGATTGCTTCACTTTTCTCTGTCCAACCCCCTTCAACACCTGTGGCTCCCATGGCAAAAATAAAAGATACCAGACTGAATTTTAAAGCAACATCGATTGTTATCTTTAATCACAATATTTATGTATCCGGAGGCAATACTATTTATCTTATAAATGATGGAAATGCTACCCCATGGTGGTCATATAAAGGACCGGGCCCGATTTTTCGCATGTGGCCCTATAAGGATACAATCATTGCCCTGATCAGGTACAATGGCGGTTATAATACTGATGTGTTCGTAACCCATCAAATAAAAGACGGAGTTACCATAAACACCTGGACAGGCGTTGTGGTACCCCTTGGAAATGGTCTGGCCAAGGCAGATATAACCATGCCTCCTGATTTATCACAGGAAATCAACAGGTGGTCATCAACAAAGGCTGTTGACGGAGATCCTGACCTTCTGCCTGCATCAATGGATCCTCTGGCCTCCACAAGGGCAGACATCATGCCCTGGAGCAGTGGAAATGAAATCATAACATTCTCAAAATCCAACGGAAAGCTGCTTGTTTTCAGCAAAGACATGAAAAATCCCAAAGAGTCTTCAAAAAGCTGGTGGGAAAAAACCAAAGGGGCTTTCACTCTCTCGGATGTTGACAAGAAAGCTCTCTGGGCATCAGATACACAATTCTCAAGGCTGCCTTTGTATCTGGAACAGATATACATAGAAAAGAAATCAAGTACCTCAGAAGACGCTGAATCCAGAGAGCAGGAAGTGGATTACTTTTTAGCCCCCCGCATTATCGCAGATTCAAATTGCATGTTAACAATTGATAACAATCAGGGGCTCTGGGGCGTGCTCGACAAAGTGACCTCATACAAATCATGCCAGATAAGGGTTTATACCTGGAATGTCAATGATTTCACAGAAACCATTCCTTTGAAATCAACATTGGGCTACTGTGTGGATATTGCCGTAGATGGAGACAAGATTCTAGCGCTGATAGTTACAGACGAAGGGACACTTATCAGAACCGTCGGCCTTAAGGATAATGTTATATAGGCCAGAGGCCTCTTTTAGGCTTCTTCTCTTCCTTTTTGGGCTGTATAACCGGTTCTTCCACAACTTTTATGGTGATATCTCTGCTGAAATCGGGGCAGTTAACACCGCCTGACGATTTGAATTTCTTGTTGCAATCCCCTCTCCATGCACATACCGGACATAATAGTCTATCTCTGCTCATGGAGCTAAAATAGTTTTATAAATTTCTATTGTCAAGAACTGAAAGTCTATCTTCATAATTTTTCAGCTGTAATTTTACAGCAGATCCTCATCAAGAAGAATTTGGTAAACATGCCTGCCAATTGCCAGACACGATGTCAGACCGGGAGATTCAATTCCAATCAGATTAATAAGACCGGGAAGATTTCTGTCTTTCTCATGCCTGATAATGAAATCCTTCGCTTTCTCTCCTTCTGTCTGTATCTTTGGTCTTATGCCTGCCGTATCTGGTGTCAGGTCATCCTCTTCGATAAAAGGCAAAAAATCTTTAACGCCAAGATAGAATTCTTTCTTATGAGAAGGGTCAACATCATAATCCAATGCATCAACATAAAATGCATTCGGTCCAAGACGGGCTTCTCCGGCAATATCTTTAGTTGTATGAATGCCAAGACCCCTCAAATCTTTATCAGGACTCGGGTAGATAAGTCCGTTAATAAGTCGTGCCTTGCTTCTTTTCAGCCTGAAATATTCACCCTTAACCTTGTGAATTCTATAGCCTGATATATCAATATCAATCCCTGCCATGCGTGCAACTTCATCAGCTCCCAGTCCGGCGGCATTAATGACAATCCTTGATCTGAAAGAATATTCAGTGCATGAATCTTTCACCGTACATGTATATCCTTCATTCGATAGCTCAAGAGAAGTCAATTCGGTCTTGTAGATTAATCCGACGGAATTGTTTGAAGCCAGCGCCTCGACAATCTTAATAAAAGAGTGAGAATCTATAATACCTGAGTCAGGAGAATATAATGCGCTGATACCCCTCACATTAGGTTCAATAATTTTCAATCCCTTTTCATCAATCAGGCTTAATCTTTCAACCCCGTTTCTTATACCCTGCTTATGAAGGGTCTCGATTGCATCTGCGCCTGAACCATCGGTTGATATAATCAGCTTTCCAACCTTCAATGCAGGCACTTCGTATTTATTGCAGAATTCATAAAGAAGTTTTGCTCCCTCAACACAAAGTTTTGTTTTGAGAAAGTCCTCAGGATAATATATGCCCGCATGTATCACCTCGCTGCTCCGTGAACTGACACCTCTGCCCGGACCCGGCTCCTTTTCAATTACAACTATGCTGAAGTCCTTTCTCAATGAGAGCGACAAAGCGATACTGAGTCCGGTAACTCCTGCACCTATGATTGCTATATCGACATCATACATATCTTTTTGTACCGGTTATCAGAGCATATCATAAGGGTCTACATCAATCTTTACCTTAAGGGATGAAGGGAATTTCATCTTTCCAAGACTATCAAGACATGAATGCAGTCTGCTTCTGTTCCCTGATAATAAAATAAGGTTCCAGCGGTAAGAATTCCTGAGCAGTTCTATCGGGGCAGGCGAAGGCCCCAGAATATTAACCCCACTTTCTTTGAGCTTTTTCGATGTCTTCTTTGCGTGTTCTTCTGATTCATTTTCCTTTGGCGAAGAAAAAATACATCTTGCCATATATGCAAAAGGCGGGAACCCTGTCTTTCTTCTGATCTCTGTTTCTGAAGAGATCATCGATAAATAGTCATGTCCGGATATGAAACCCATGATCTGGTGTTCGGGTATCAGCGTCTGAAGAATCACCTTTGTGTCAGGTCTTGTCCTACCTGCCCTGCCGGCAACCTGAACGACCTGCTGAAAGGTTCTCTCCGCCGCCCTGAAATCAGGCATATGAAGTAACTGTTCGGCATGTATTATTCCGACAAGAGTCAGCCCGGGAAAATCATGACCTTTTGAAATCATCTGAGTCCCGATGATGATATCAACTTCTCTTTCCGCTATTGCCTTCAAGGCTCTGTTTAGCCTTAAGGGCGTATCTATCTTATCAGAATCCATCTGAAGCAGTCTTGCCTCCGGAATAAGGTTTTGTATTTCTTCAATAACTCTTTCCACACCCAGCCCCACATGTTTCATCTCGATGCATCCGCAACCGGGGCATATCTCGGGCACGGCCTGCGTATGCCCGCAATAATGGCACACCGCAAGCTGTCTGGCTTTATGATAAGTAAGTCCTCTTGAGCATCTTCTGCATTCGAGGATCTCACCGCATCCGGGGCAGATCATCACCGAAGAAAACCCGCGCCTGTTCAGGAAAAGGAGCGTCTGCTGATTCTTATCAAGGGTTCCCCTGACAGCATCAACGAGTTCCCGGGAAAGAACCTCGCTCCGTCCCCGCATATCGATTATGGATATCTCTGGAAGCGAAGCTCTTCCGGTTCTTTCCGTCATTGTAATAAGCGTATGATCGGTCCTCTTTGCCCTTTCGTATGTCTCGAGACTCGGTGTTGCCGAACCGAGTATGACTACTGCATCGGCCTTGCTGGCCCTCATGATGGCAAGGTCCCTGGCATTGTAGGTGACCCCGTCTGATTGCTTGTAGCTCTGGTCATGCTCTTCGTCTATGATAATCAGACCGACATCCGTTAAGGGCGCAAATATTGCCGATCTCGTTCCTATTACGAATCTGGACTTTCCGGAGGTGACTTTGACAAATTCCCTTGACCTGTCATTAGGGCTAAGTCCTGAATGAAATATTGCCGATTCAAATGGTATCCTGCTGTTTATCCGCATGACGGTCTGAGGGGTAAGGGCTATTTCAGGAACCATGTAAATAACCGAACCGCCCAGTGAAAGGGTTTTTATTGCTGCCTCGATGTATACCTCGGTTTTTCCTGAACCCGTCACGCCATGAAGCACTGCAACATGAAACCGTTTTTTCTCAATCAGGTGACCAATTGTTTTGATCGCATGCGCCTGCTCTCTTGTGTGCTCCGGAGGGTTTTCGATATTGCGGTTATGGCCGGCCCTGCCGGCGGATATCTTTTTTAAATCCATGCCTTTCCTTACAAGAGGAGGGAAAGCTAGCTGCATAGTGGCGCCAATCGAGGCATGATAATATTTCGAAGTCCAGGCAAGCAGATCTATTATATCTTCCGGTATAATAGGAGCAGGATCAAGCGATTCGATAACATCCTTCAATCCCTCTTTCTCCTCATTGGTTATTTCAACAACGAGCCCTGTTTTAATGGAATTTCTCAGAGGTACCTTGACCCTCATGCCTCTGGACAGATGAAAGTCCGGAGGAATTTTGTATGACAGGACTTTCGGCATACCTGAGAAAACTACGACCTCTGCGACTTTCATAATATATAAGTATCATTACAATGAATGGCTTGACTACCTTTGTTTTTCCCATTTATACTTGCAGTGTTCGGGCAGGAGGAAAATTCCTTGAAATTAAATATAAATGACATCCTACAGGATCTGAGGGACAGCAACCCGGAAATCAAAAGGATGGCTGCAAAAGCTCTGGCGCAGCACGGCGATTCGTCACAGAATCTTATAATAGAGGCCCTGGAAACAGCTGACAGAGATACTGCAACCATAATATACGACACCCTTTTCGATTCCCCGGGTAATTTTACAAAAGTGTTTTATAAAGGCACAAAAGAAAGAGATCCCCACATCCGCTCCCAATCAATCAGATATCTTTTCAGAAACGGCTCGTTCAAACCGAGTGAAGGAATTGACTGGCTGAATGACCGGGATCCCTATGTAAGGAGAAGGGTGATAAGTTATCTTTCATGGATGAATGACAGATCGAGCCTTAGTACGATAATGCACATCGCCGTCAGGGATGCGGATCCGAAAGTCAGAAAAGACGCACTGAAACTCGCCAGCGTATGGGGAAGAAAAAATGATGCGGGGAATCTCATTGATGCATTAAAGGATAAAGATACCGAAGTAAAAATCCAGGCGATCTGCACTCTCAAGAAAATTACCGGCGAAGACTTCGGCAACCCGACAGGAGCTAGTGAAGATGAGCTTTCCTGGATTGTAGCAAAATGGCAGAGCTGGTGGAAAATTGTCAAGGATGCATAATGGATCAGCCTAAATACACGGCAAAGGAATTTGCCACACTAATCGGAATATCAAAATCACATCTTACGAAATTGGAGTCGGAAGGCAGGTTTCCGGAACCTCAAATAATTGACGGGGTCCGTTATTACTGTCCGCATGAAATCCCCAATTATCTTGAAAAGTTGAAGAAAGGCCCTCTAGTCAAAACAAAAAGAAGGCAGATTTTTCTGAACTTCAAGGGAGGCACGGGAAAAACAACACTCTCAGCCTTTTATGCATTCAGACTTGCACAGCTGGGCATAAAGGTCCTTCTGATAGACCTCGACCCTCAGGGCCACCTCACACAATGCCTTGGCATTTCTCATGATAATTTCGAGGCCACACTCTATAATGTGCTGATTGAACGCATGGACATAAAGGATGTAATAATCGACACGCCCATGCCCAACCTCAAGCTCATTCCGGCAAGCCTTGACCTTTCACCTGTTGAACTGGCGCTTACATCGATGAACGCCCGTGAACTGCGGTTAAAAAAAAGCCTGGCTTCGATTCAAAATCAGTATGATGTCATAGTAATGGATGCATCCCCTTCAATCGGCCTTTTAAACCTTAACGGCATTCTGGCAAGCACGGAACTTTTCGTTCCTGTTCTTGCAGATTTTCTTTCTTATCACGGGCTCAAGATTCTATTCGAGACCCTTTCCGGGATAGAGGAAGATTTTGACTTTATCCTGGACAATATCCATATAATCATTAATCATTTCAATGCGGCGTTAAACATCTGCCAGAGGGCGAAAGAGGCCCTTCAGGAGCATTACAGCGACTACCTTCTTGAGACAATCATCAGACAGGATACGAAAATGGCCGAGGCGGCAAGTATGGGACTTCCCATACATCTGTACACGTCAAAAGGCAGGGGGTCATACGACATCGATTCTTTTATTAAAGAAATTTACCCTGATCTGCCGATTGTCTTTTGATAATTAGGATATTATAATAATTTGATACAAAAAATATTCATGGTTACATAATCTAAAGAGAAGGGAGCAAATTATGAAAGACGGTTTTGACAAGAATGTTGCAGAAAAAATGCCGAAAATTCAGAAAGTCCGCCCCAACAGACCATGGAATATCAATCCTGTCCAACTGCCGGCCCGAACTGAAGAGATTGAGACTGCAACAGAGAAAGAACCGTTTTTCGAACAGCATGAAACAACTGTCACTGCAACACGTGAAGAGCCCCTGGAGATGAAAATTGAAACACCCCTCACGCCCGCTTTCCAGACAAACACAGCTGAAATAAAACAGGCCGAAAAAACAATAAAAGAAATCGATTCCCAGTTTACCAGCATGATGATTGAGAAGAAGGAGGCAGAGCGCCTGCTAGGAGTAAAAGAAAATGCGCTTGAAGATGCATTGAAGGAAAATATCGAACTGAAGCAGCAGCTGTCATCACTTCAGAACACAGCCGAATCTTCCGTTCACCTGAACAGGGAGATCGATTTTCTAAGCGAGCAGATACAGGACGCCAATCTTTATATCCAGGGACTGCTCACCGTCATAAGCGAAAAAGATGCGGCCTTGAGCGAACAGATTGCCCTCAAACAGGATCTGGAGGAAAGGTTCACCAGAATCGGGAATGAGGTGAAAGAAAAGGCGCTTCTCGACGTCAAGGCCGCCATTCTCGAAAGAGACCTTGATGCCGCACATAAAAGAATAAAAGACCTTGAGTCCATTCTCGAATCGGAGACCAGAAAGCGCAAGCCGCTAGAAGAAGAGATCGTCGAACTGAAATCTACGCTGGAACAGGTGCATGCGTCGCTTGCACAGATAAGGCTCAAGGCGAAGCGGGAGGCATATGGACTCTAAGACAAAGCAGAAGGTAAATGACCTCTTCTCTCTTGTCGATGACATATCAGGCGATGTCGTCCTGAACGGTGAAGTCAAGAAACTGCACGATGAACTGGCATCGCTGAAACAGGAACTGGCAAACCTCACAAAAAGACACAATGAACTCGAAAAGGCCTTCCTCCAGAAAAAGGAAGATGCGAAACAGATTAAAAAAGGATTGAAGGAAATCCTTAAAGAGATAGAAGCCTGAGTCTCAGCTTACAATGGTCTGCCGATCTGCAGCAGAATAACATAATCCGCGCTGTTTATATAATCAGGCCTTACAACCGGTACCGCCGCCCCGAACCTGAATTCCGACATAACGCCCCATGCGATCTCCATGGAGGTAACCAGTTCAATGCCTGCCCCCAGTGCGATATCATCTGTTGATACCGTATCGGAACATATCCCGCTGTCCACGAAAGTGCCCAGCTTGAGCCTGTGCAGGAACAGAGGTATCGTCTTATATCCTTTCTGCAGGTTGGCAAGAGGCCAGTAGACTTCGGCTCCTGCCGTGTACGCCTGACCGGCCTCGAACGTATTGGAAGGAAATCCCCTTAAGGGATAGAGTCTTGAGGGCCTTCTGGTGAAGTAACCTTCTCCGACATCCCCTCCCATCCTGAAGGAACCGTGTCCGGGTTCATAACCGCCCCAGGTCTTTGCCGCACTCAGACTGAATACGCTGAATATCTCCTTCCCGGTTCTCAGCCTGAGACTCGCGTAGGCAGAGCTCATTCCTCCTGAATAGTATTCATAGTTAAGGGACGTTCCAAGGCTTCCGAAGATTTTATTGATGCTTACCGCACCCCAGATATCCTCACCGTTATCATCGGGACTTTCGCGGGTGTCCCATCCGAGCCAGTTGCATGAAACGGTAAACCAGTCGTGTTCAACAGGTCTGAAAAAGATTTTTCCTTCAAGCCTCGACTCATCGACACTTGCAATATCCGACGAATAGTCGAGCGGATACCTTGACAGGTTCACACCCAGACCTTTTGCGCTGGCCCCGAGGTTAAAGATGAAATATTCTTCGTAGAAAGAATACCTGAATCCGCCGTTTATTGTATAGTCTGTCGATACATCCCTTCCAAATGTGAGAAGGCCGATCTGAATATCGGACGTGTCGGCATACATATCCGGTATCATCCAGTTGGGGAAAAGGCTGTTGAGCGGATTATACCCTTTTCCCCCGGTTTCATTATAGGAAGAAGACTCATTGCCGGATGTATCATAAGATGGCAAATCATACTTTATCCGTGCTGTGAGTTTGTACTCATCCACCTTCCACCCGTTGTGCACCAGATTAAGGTATTTGCCGCCTCTTGGCATGACTGCCCCGTTCCGGACATCCGTAAGCTGAACCATACCCTGAGCATATATCTGGAATTTGCCTGATATGTCGGATGAATAAACAAGGGTATCACCGTCCCACCACGGGTCCATTTCGGTTGATGGCGCATCGGTGATACGTTCCCAGGACTTGTCATAGACCCATATATCCCAGTTTCCTTTAACATTGGCAGATACGGCGATCCTTCCACCCTCGCTCCTGACAGGACCCGACATCTGAATAGCCCCTTCGGGCCCTGCAATTAACATATCGCTCTTTCTGAGCGTCTCTATGCCCAGTATTTTCCTGAACCTGAAATCGATGAGATAAGGTATATGACCCTTTCGGGTGACGGCTATATCACCCTGACCCGGGTCCCAGACATGCTCCACTTCCGTAATTCTTGATAACCCGTCCATATATGAGACTATGCGGGATTTGCCTTCCCAGTCATATTCCTGAAGCCACAGTGTGCCTCCCTTATCCCTGTATCCGTATCTACTGCATATCGAATTTCTTTCCACGCCCGGATAGACTCCAGAGTTGTTCCAGTAGATGAAGGGTTCCGGCCAGTATCCCTGTATGAACATGCCGGATGCATCTCCATTTTTTACGGCCGCATCTTTCATGAAATCATCCCACATACCGTGCCAGGATTCCCCGAATACCTCCCTGGCCTTGATGTCGATCTCAAGCGGGATGAAACCCCTGCCGTGAACCCTTACGAAATCCATAAGCTTGTCCATCCCGTACTTTTCACAAATCCATTCGATGAACGGTCTGCCGAAAATCCTGTATGAATAATGGCCAGGCCATATTCCGGGATGGTTGCTCAATTTGGCGATATCCGGAGGAAGCGACTCATCGAATATGGCCCTGTCATAAGAATCAATCACTGTCTTTCCGCAATACCGCTTGTACATGAGGCTCGAAAACCCGTCATCGAACCATGGAGCCATAATGGCGTTCGGAGACATCACGACGCCGAATGCATAATACAGGGCTCCCGGCAGGCCCGACCTGACCGCATAGACCGCCTCGAGACACATGCCCTTGAATAGAAAGTATCCCCAGGGGTCTTCTTCCATATAACCGTCATCGAGCACGCCCGGGGCCTTTATGGGTATCCTTATCTCGTAGTGGGGAATCACGTGGACAATGAGATCAGGGGAATCCTTCTTTCCGTCGACAATAACATGCAAGGGCTTTGGAACAATGAGGCCATATGATTTCAAAAAACTTTTGATCGGATCGATTTTTTCAACAAGAGAGTTTGCGATCTTTTCCTCACCTTCGGGATAGTAGACGTAGATTCCGTCTTTTTCGATCGACTGCAAGGCAAATGTATTGCCGCACAGGATAAAGAAAAAAATACATACCAGAAGGATTCTATTCATTCGGGACATTAGGTCAGAATGTCTATATAAACTCAAGCGGAAACAGACCCGGTCATTGAATCGGCAAGCACTACAGTGTCGCCGGGTCTGATGATGCCCCCGCATACCACCTCGGCAAAAACCCCCTCTCTCGGCATTACGCAGTCGCCCACCTGATAGTAGATTTTGCATCTGTCATGACATATCTTGCCTATCCTTGTTATTCTCAGAATCACTCCACCGCCCACCTTAAGCACATCCCCCGGCTTGAGTTCCCAGAGAATTATGCCTTTGATCGTAAGGTTCTCGGCAAAGTCACCGTTTCTGGCATCATAGCCTTTCTCCCTCATCTTCTCGATGCTTTCCCATGCAAGAAGGCTTATCTGCCGCTCGCCGGGGCCTGCATGCGCGTCACCCTTGATACCATGGCAGTTTACTATCTCCGCCTTTTCTACCGGGGATTTTTTTTCGCCTTTGAAAAGGCTCGTGTTTACGGATATGACAATGCCCTTTACGCTATTTTCCACTATCATCTATCCTTTGTGAACGCTCAGTCCCAGACAGTCTTCAGCCGCTTCCTTCACGATCTCCGAGAATGTCGGGTGCGTATATACCGGATCCAGAAAATCGCTTACGGTCATGCCCTTTTTTACGGCGAGAGCCGCCCATGCAATGAGGTCAGTCGCATGCGGTGCCGCTATTGTAACTCTGACCAGCCTGCCTTCACTGTCGGTATAGACATTTGCAAATCCGTCATTGGCCTCGGCGGTTCTGGCCCTGCCAAGCGCCGCTACCGGGAAAGTCCCTTTTTTAAGCCCAGGGGCATCATGTGGCACGGCGCCTACAGATGCTATTTCAGGACTTGTAAATATTATGGAAGGCACGCAGGAATAATCCATCAGGGCATTTCCTCCGGTAATGTTTTCAACCGCGATTTCCGCTTCCCTTGATGCAATGTAGGCAAGCATCCATTCGCCTGTGGCGTCTCCTGCCACGTATACGCCCGGAACGGATGTCCTCATGCCCTTATCAACCTTTATGCCGCCTGAGGCATGCATATCAATCCCGAGCTTTTCCAGGCCTGCAGGCACGACCGGAGACCTTCCCGTGCACCACAGGATTTTTTCGGTTTCTATCACCTCTGTTTTTTCACCCGATTCGACAGTGGTGTTGAACAACTCTCTTTTTTCGATACCTTTAACCAGTGCTGAAGTCAGAAAGCGGACACTTCTCATCGTTTTGAGAAGAAGCCGGGACACATCCGGTTCTTCTCCGGGCAGAATCCTGTCGAGCGCTTCGACGACAGTTACCTGAACACCAAGGGCAGAGAATATCCCTGCCATCTCCATGCCGATGACACCACCTCCCACTATCAGCAATGTCCGGGGAATCTCTTTCACCGAAAGAGCCTCGTTGCTGGTCCATATACCGGGCACGTCAAACGGACACGGCTTGGGTTTCGAGCCTGTGCATATCATCAGGTTGTCGAATTTATAGATATCATCGCCGATCATTACTTCGTCGCTTCCGGCAATGGCTGCCTCGCCTTTAATAAGCTCAACGCCGTTCGTCTTCAGAAGCAGTTCGATGCCTTTGGAAAGTCTTGAGATGATCCTTTCCTTTCTGCTTAATAAATTTTCAAGGTCGAGCGGTCTTACTTCCGCTTCTATCCCGAACCTCGACGCATTTTTCATTCCTGAAAATAGCTTTACACTCTCGCAATAGGTCTTTGTCGGAATGCACCCCAGGTTCGTGCAGGTCCCGCCAGGTTTACCCGCCTCGGCAAGACCCACTTTAAGCCCTTTTTTCGAAGCCAGTATCGCAGCGGTATATCCGCCGGGCCCGGCGCCTAATACAAACAAATCATACTTGCCTTTTTGCATAAGGCGGCTATATCACATATACGCTTCTCATCAAAAGCGATTTGAAGCAAATTTTTTAAGACCAATGAATAAAGAAAAGCCATTATAAAACCGATAATAGGATTGCATGGAGGGAATATGGGTTCGGAAAATTCATTCGAATATATGGAAGGTGATATAGATACCAATATCGTTTCCCTTGGAAACGCCAGAATAGATTCGCCGGTAAAAGGCACCATGTTCATTGAAGACGGCGAACGCACGCTGATCGACACATCTCTCGCATTTCTTGAAAAGTGCAGGCTTCAAGGCCGCTATCCTTCGACGTTCGAAATAGCGGGCCCGAGGAAAAAGATATTCTTCGACCCGTCAAAGACAAAAGCGGGCATTGTTACATGCGGCGGGCTCTGCCCGGGCATAAACAACGTCATAAGAAGCATAGTCATGGAATTCTACTATATGTACGGTGTTCATAACATATGCGGGATACCGTTCGGACTTCAGGGTTTTATACCCAAATACGCACATCCCATAATCGATCTGACACCGCAATCGGTAGAGCACATACAGGAGAGGGGGGGAACAGTCCTCGGCTCATCTCGCGGGGGACAGGACATATCTGAAATCGTAGATGCAATCGAAAGGCTTAATTTGAATATCCTCTTTTTCATAGGAGGCGACGGAACGCTCAAGGCCGCTTCAGCCGTTGCAAAGGAAGTGCTTGCCAGAAACTACAAGTGTTCGGTCATAGGCATCCCCAAGACAATCGATAATGACATCAGTTTCGTAAGCAAGACCTTCGGTTTCGACACCGCCGTAAAAGAAGCCAAGAAAGCCATCATGTGTGCCCATGCCGAAGCCAAAGGCGCACCAAACGGCATAGGCCTCGTAAAGTTCATGGGCCGGGATTCCGGATTTATAACCGCCTATGCAGCGCTGGCACAGGGCGATGCAAATTTTGTCCTTGTACCTGAAATGGATTTTGACCTTGATGGGGAAAACGGATTTCTATCGTGTCTTGAAAAAAGGATTAAAAATCGCGGCCATGCGGTCATCGTCGTCGCAGAAGGCGCGGGCCTTAAATTCTTCGATAGCGCCAATGCGAAAAAGGACGCCTCTGGAAATATAAAGATGGGTGATATCGGCATCTTCCTGAAAGACGCAATCCAGAATTTCTTCGCAAGGATAGATATGCCGATCAACCTTAAATACATCGATCCCAGCTACATGATAAGGAGCGTCGAGGCCGACGCCACCGACTCCATATTCTGCGGGCTCCTTGCCCAGATGGCGGTACATGCTGGTATGTCGGGCAAGACCGATATGCTCATAGGCAACTGGGGAAACAATTATGTCCATATACCCATCGCTTTAAGCGTAAGAGAAAGAAAAAAGATTGATGTTAAGGGACCGCTCTGGATGAGCGTCATGGAATCCACCGGCCAGCCGGTAATGAAAAACTCATGAAAAAATAAAGGAGATCATCATGTCAAGCGACAATGACGACCTTATTATTGACCTTACCGAATTGATGGATGAAGAAGACTCAGCCAAAAAAGAGGTGCCCGTTGACCCGGCCCCTGAAGTAAAAACTCACAGACCCGAAACGGCAACCTTTGACCTGGGCAGAGAGCTTTCAAAGGACGACAAACCCTCGGAAAACTCGAAGGAAGATTTCGACTTTGACAGGATATTCAGGGAATCGCTTGAAAGCATAGCCACGCCTAAAAAGTCCGAACCTGTTCAGCCTGAGAAAAAAGAAGAACCGGAATTTCCTTTTGAAGAAAAGCCTGTTGAGGCCCCCGCTGAAGATATATTCAATCAGCAGGCAGAAGAAACTTTTGAGCAGAAAGCGGAAGAGACTTTTAAAATCAATACCGGAGAATATTCAAAATCTGCAGATAAAGAGGCCGTGATCGAAGCGGCCAGAGAATCTCTGACGAAAGACATCCCTGAAATGGTCGAATCCATAGCAAGGCCTGTAATAACGGACCTCATAAATGAAATTGTCGCGTCTGTTAAAAAGGACCTGCCCGGCATAATCGAAAAAGTCATCCGCGAGGAGATCGAAAAGCTCAAGAAAATAGACTGACGGCTTGCTGGATTTATACTCGCTTTTTAATTATGCGCCAATCAATGTCTATTTTTGTTTCTTATGCATACACCTGAGGAAAATCTGAAAAAGAATTGACTAAAACCGGTTAATAAATGATATGTGGATGGCTTAAGATCATATCCAGGAGATAATATATGCTTGATCAGGATTACAATCCAGGTGAAATCGAACAGAAATGGTATGAATTCTGGCTTGAAAAAAAATATTTTCATGCATCCACGGAAAACAATAAGCAGGCCTTCTGCATAGTCATTCCGCCTCCCAATATAACCGGCGTCCTCCACATGGGGCATGCTCTCAACAACACGCTTCAGGACATTCTCTGCCGCTACAAACGCATGGACGGCTACAACACGCTCTGGATGCCGGGGACCGACCACGCAGGCATTGCAACACAGACTGTTGTCGAAAGGCACCTCGCAGAAAACGGAACTTCCCGACATGAACTCGGAAGGGACGCATTCATCGCCGAGATCTGGAAATGGAGGGAAAAGCACGGCAGCCTCATAATAAACCAGCTCAAACGTCTGGGTGCATCATGCGACTGGGACAGGATAAGGTTCACCATGGACGAGGGCCTTTCAAAAGCGGTTCGCAAGGTGTTCGTAACACTTTATAACGAAGGGCTCATCTACAGGAGCGATTACATCGTGAACTGGTGCCCGAGATGCCACAGCGCAATATCAGACCTTGAAGTCGACCACGAGGAAGAGGACAGTTTCCTATGGCACATCCGCTATCCCATGGAGGGAGGCGGTGAGGTTGTGGTGGCCACCACGAGGCCCGAGACCATGCTGGGCGACACTGCCATTGCGGTCAATCCCGAGGATGAGCGCTACAAATCATTCGTTGGCAAAAACGCGATACTGCCCATACTCAACAGACCGATAAAGATCATACCGGACCCAGTCGTCGACCTGGAATTCGGCACCGGAGCTGTGAAGGTGACTCCGGCCCATGACCTCAACGATTACGAGATGGGGATAAGACACAAATTAGAAACAATCGTTATTATCGACGAGTCGGGCAACATGTCGCCGAATACCGGCCCTTACAAGGGCATGGACCGCTTCGAATGCAGGAAGCAGCTAGAGATTGATTTGCAGGAGCAGGGCTATCTCGTTGACAAGACGCCTTATAAAGTCCCGGTGGGGAAATGCTACCGCTGCAAGACCGTGATTGAGCCATATCTTTCAAAGCAATGGTTCGTAAAGACGAAGCCCCTCGCCGAAAAGGCCATCGACGCCGTGAAAAACGGTGCCACGCGCATAATCCCGCAGCAGTGGGAAAAAACGTACTACGAATGGATGAACAATATAAGGGAATGGTGCATTTCCCGTCAGATATGGTGGGGCCACAGAATCCCGGCATGGTTCTGCGACGACTGCGGCGAGGTCATAGTAAGCACGACCGACCCGGAAAAATGCACCAGGTGCTCTTCAGTAAATATCAGGCAGGAGACCGACGTGCTCGATACATGGTTCTCATCCGCGCTCTGGCCATTCTCAACCATGGGATGGCCGGACGAAACACCGGAGCTGAAAATATTCTACCCCGGAAGCGTTCTGGTCACCGGTTTCGACATACTCTTCTTCTGGGTAGCGCGCATGATGATGATGGGGCTGAAGTTCATGGGAGACGTACCTTTCAGGGACGTTTACCTGCATGCGCTGGTCAGGGACGAGCACGGTCAGAAGATGAGCAAGACCAAGGGAAATTTCGTCGATCCCATAGTAGAGATGGACCGCTTCGGCGCGGACGCGCTCAGGTTCACTCTTGCGGCATTCGCCGCAATGGGGCGCGACGTGCGCATGAGCGAAAAACGCATACAGGGCTACCGCTTCTTCATCAACAAGATATGGAATGCGGGAAGATTCGTTCTGAATAACACAGGCGAGAATTACAATCCCGAGGCGGTTGAAACAGCAGGGCTCAAGTTCTCCACAGCGGATAAGTGGGTGCTGACCGAACTCAACAAGACGATTATTGAGACACGCTCCGCTCTGGACGAATACAGGTTCAACGATGCGGCTGAAGGTCTCTATCACTTCACGTGGCATACCTTCTGCGACTGGTATATCGAACTCTCAAAGCCCATGCTCGAAAGCGAGACCTCGGATACGACCAGATGGGTCCTTATTCATGTGTTCAGGACAATCCTGGAAATGCTGCACCCGATCATGCCCTTTGTAACCGAAGAGGTCTGGCAGCTCCTTCCCGGAAAGAAAGCCGATTCCATTACAATAACGGCCTATCCGTCCGGGAACAATGCATTCAACTTTGCTGAAGAAGCACGCCATATGGATGTCATTATCGAGCTTATTTCAGGAATAAGGAGCATAAGGGGAGAGTCCAATATATCGCCTTCAGTCGAGCTTGAAGCCGTCCTTAAACCTAAATCGCCAGATGTAAGGACCATACTTGAGGGACACATGAATCTTGTCAAAAGGCTTGCCAGGGTCAAAGGGCTTTCATTTGTCGAGAATGACGCACCTAAAAAGAGCGCCTTTGCTGTAACGGCCGACATGGAGATTTACATACCTCTTGAAGGCGTAATCGATATTGCCAAGGAAATGGACAGGCTGAACAAGCAGCTCAAGAACGTAAAGGCTGATCTTGAGGCAAAGGAAAAAAAGCTTTCCAACAGAAACTTCATTGAGAAGGCCGACCCCGAAGTTGTCGAGGAGCAGAAGAGGCTCAAGGAAGAACTGAGCTTCAAACTTGAGAAGATCGAGAGGGCGAGAAAACTCCTTGAAGGATAGAAGAAAAGACTTCATCAAGGAGTTCATAAAACTAGCCTCAATTGATTCCACAAACAGGTATGCCCTGGATTATGGGAAACCTTTTGCAGCAGTAACCGCTGAAAAGCAGGAGGCTGGCAGAGGCCGGAGGGGACACCAGTGGTATTCGCCTGAAGGCAATCTCTATCTGACAAT
The DNA here is from genome assembly GCA_036567785.1 of Desulfomonilia bacterium. Lineage (NCBI taxonomy): Bacteria > Pseudomonadati > Thermodesulfobacteriota > Desulfomonilia > Desulfomonilia bacterium. The sequence goes on from DATCTV010000060.1 coordinate 128,132, forward strand.
CACTCTTCCCGGCATGGATACCCGATATACGGTTCTGGCGGGTGTTGCTGCAAGAGAGGCTATAGCTGATATCCTTCCCACAGAAGAACCCCTTATCAAATGGCCGAATGACATCCTGATAAGAGGCAGAAAAGTTGCGGGAATCCTGTGCGAATCAAGGGCGTCTATTACCGCGGTCGGGATCGGAGTCAATATAAACCAGATAGAATGGCCCGAAGAGCTTGCCGGCAAGGCAGGTTCGCTCAAGCTTTTTTCAGGCCGGTGTCATGCGATAGGTGACGTGGCAGACCTGATAATCGGCTCAATTGAAAAGTGGTATGGCAAACTAACAGACATGGGATTTGAACCGATAAAAGAATACTTCCTGAAATACCATATCAAATCCGATTACAAACCCATGCTGCCCGACGGAACCGGGATCACCATCAGGGATATCGATCCGGACGGTTTTCTGATGATCGAGGCAAACGGGATAGAGAGAACGCTCATCAATGAAGAGCTGTTCTTCTCAGGTTATACAGGTTTGTGATCGAGCCTGCTGTTCCTGAAATATAGGAATATGTCGGCAAGAACCATAAGCATATTGATTATATACAGGTATATGACCATATCGAAATTATAAAAGATCTTGTGAAGAATGCCAGCTGTATATCCTATGAGAACGATAACCAGAAAAACGATGCTCTTGCCCTTTGATGTCCTCGAAGTATAGGATTTATAGATCGAGGAAGGCCATGCCGCCCCGAAGCATAAAAGCATCATGGCCTCGAAAATGCTCACCTGATATTAACCGACGACCGCACCCATCTTGAATATCGGCAGGTACATCGCCACTACAAGGAAGCCGATCGTGCCGCCCAGAAAGACCATAAGCATAGGTTCAAGGGACGCGGTAAGGGCCGAGACTGCGGCATCGACTTCTTCATCATAGAAATCGGCTATTTTGGCAAGCATATTGTCAAGTGCACCTGTTGCCTCTCCGACTGAAACCATCTGAACGACCATGCCGGGGAAAAGCCCTGTTGCTTCGAGCGGGTCCGCCATCGGTTTTCCTTCACTGATCGCCTGCCTGACATTTTTAATGCCCTCTTCAATTACCAGGTTTCCTGATGACTTGGATGTGATCTCGAGACCGTCCATTATAGGCACGCCTGAAGATATCATTGTCGAAAGCGTCCTGGAAAACTTTGCAACCGCGACCTTCCTGAGAAGGGGACCGAATAACGGGAGTTTCAGAAACACCTTATCTACCTGGTACCTGATCTTCGGAACCTTCATGGCGTATCTGAAAGCAGCCAACAGAGCCACAATGATTATTATCATCACCCACCAGTATCCCCTGAAAAAATTGCTCATGCTTATAACCATCTGGGTCGGGGCGGGAAGAGAGCCTCCGAAAGAGGTGAACATCTCCTTGAATGTAGGAATTACGAATATCATCAGTATGGCTACGACAACAACCGCCACACAGATGACGATTATCGGATATACCATTGCGCTTTTTACCTTTCCCTTGATCGCTTCAGATTTCTCCATGTGCAGCGCCAGCCTGTTGAGGATGATATCAAGAACACCGCCAAGCTCTCCTGCTGCAACCAGATTGATGAAAAGATCATCGAATACCTGAGGATGCTTCTTCAGTGCATCGGCAAATGTCGAGCCGCCTTCAACATCCTGCCTGATGGTCGTGATAATCCTCTTGAATTCAGCATTTGCCTGCTGGGTTCCCAGTATCTCCAGACATTGAACAAGGGGCAGTCCCGCATTTATCATGGTTGCGAACTGTCTGACAAAGACAACCAGCTCCTTTGTCCTGACCTTTTGCTTTAATAATACGATATTTTTGGGTTTGGACTTTACCTTTATTGGAGTGATTCTCTGCCTTCTGAGGATCGTATTTACCGATGCCTTGCTTTCGGCATCGACTTCACCTTTTTTTAAAGTCCCGTCAGCAAGTTTGCCTTCCCAAACGAATACTGGCATTGGTTATCTCCTCTCTCCCCCGGGATTTATCTTTATCCCTCCCGTAGAAGTCATCATCTGCTTGAGTTCTTCAACATCCACCGCCCACCCGAGGGCGTCCTCAAGGGTTATAAGCTTCTTCAGATAGAGGTTATATAAAGACTGGTTCATGGTCTGCATGTTGTGCTTTGACTGTCCGACCTGCATCTGAGAGTATATCTGGTGAATCTTGTCTTCCCTTATAAGATTTCTTATTGCAGAGGTTGCTATCATCACTTCACATGCCAGCACCCTGCCCAACCCGTCAGCCCTTGGAAGAAGCTGCTGGGCGATGACCGCTTCAAGCACGAATGCAAGCTGGGCACGGACCTGCGGCTGCTGGTGCGAAGGGAATGAATCCACTATCCTGTTTATGGTCTGAACAGAAGAATTCGTATGCAGCGTCGCAAAAACAAGGTGTCCGGTTTCCGAGATCGTAAGAGCCGCCTGCATTGTTTCAAGGTCCCTCATTTCCCCGATGAAAACAACATCCGGGTCCTGTCTAAGGATATGCTTCAGCGCACTCCCGAAATTTCTTGTATCGCTGCCTATTTCTCTCTGGTTCACCAGACAGTTCTTGTGCTTGTGCACAAACTCGATCGGGTCTTCTATCGTAATTACATGCCCCCTGCGCTCCTGGTTTATTTTGTCAAGAAAGGCGGCTAGGGTTGTTGATTTACCGCTTCCAGTAGGGCCGGTGACCAGGATCATCCCTCTCGGATATGATGTAAGCTTGCCGGTAACACTAGGCAGTCCTAGCGCCTCCAGTGACATGATCTCATAGGGGATCATCCTGAAGACACCTGCGGGTGCGCCCCTTTGAATGAAAATATTCCCCCTGAAGCGCGCCAGGCCCTTCAGTCCGAATGAGAAATCAAGCTCCAGGTCTTCTTCAAATTTATGTTTCTGGGCCTCGGTTAACAGGGAATAAAGCAGCTGCCTGGTATCAGGCGGCGTGAGAGCCGGTTCATCCAGGGGATAAAGATCTCCCCTCACCCTTACCTGTGGTGAAGAACCAGTGGTGATGTGAAGGTCGGATGCACCTTTTTCAACCATTTTTTTCAGCAGATCATAAATAGTACTTTCCACAACACCTCCAATTAATCCGGCATAGTTGTCCTTAGAACCTCTGACACGGATGTCACACCTTCGGCTATTTTCGTCAGACCACTCTGCCTGAGCGTTTTCATGCCCTGGTTTATCGCCTCTCTCTTTAGCTCGGATGCTGAAGCACCCATCAGTATCAGTTCCTTGAGAGAATCCCCTACCGTCATTACTTCATAAAGGGCCACCCTGCCTTTGAAACCCGAGTTATTGCACACAGGGCATCCGCTGCCTCTCTTCGGTGTAACCTTTTTTGCAACCTCAGGATCCATGCCCATCTGGATCAGTGTTTCAACAGGGACATCATCGTTTGTAATGCATTCCCTGCAGATCTTTCTTGCAAGCCTTTGAGCAACTATAAGGTTGACCGAAGAGGCCACAAGGAAAGGCTCGATTCCCATATTAAGAAGCCTGTTGATTGTTGCCGGGGCATCGTTAGTGTGGAGGGTGGAAAGGACAAGGTGCCCTGTGAGGGCGGCCTTGATTGATATCTCCGCCGTCTCGAAATCCCTGATTTCACCGACGAGGATGATGTCAGGATCCTGCCTCAAAAAAGATCTCAACGCAGCAGCGAACGTCAATCCGATTTCCTCATGCATCTGTACCTGGTTGATGCCGGGGAGATCGAATTCGACCGGATCTTCTGCGGTCGATATATTGGTATCGATTCTGTTTAATTCGGAGATGGCCGAATACAATGTAGTTGTTTTGCCTGAGCCTGTAGGACCCGTGACCAGAACCATACCCCAGGGTTTGTAGATGCCTTCCTTGAATTGTTTTAATGCTTCCTCTTCAAATCCGAGTTTTGTCATGTCAAGCTGCAAAGTCGCCTTGTCCAGAATACGAAGAACTACCTTTTCCCCGAACAGCGTCGGCAGCACAGATACGCGGAATTCAACCTCCTTGCCGCCCTGAACCCTCAGCTTGATCCTTCCGTCCTGCGGAAGCCTTCTTTCGGCAATGTCAAGCTTGCTCATGATCTTCAGTCTTGATGTGATTGCATTTTTGAAGCGCATGGGCGGTTTCATAATTTCCTGAAGCATACCGTCAAGCCTGAACCTGACACGTACGAACTTTTCATAGGGCTCGATATGAATGTCGCTCGCCCCCTTTTTTATCGCATCGACAAGGATAAGGTTAACAAGCTTTATTATCGGGGCCTCTTCAGCTTCATGGGCAAGATTACCGGCAGTGACATCATCATAGCTTTCATCAATTTCGACCCCCTCTTCAAAGTCTTCAAGGCCTGACAGGGCATACTCCATTTCATTTTCTTCAGCCTTGCCATAAAGGTTATCTATTGCCCATTTAAGGGATTCCTCTGATGTCACATATACTTCTATTGAATAGCCGGTAAGGAATTTAATGTCATCAACGGCGAAGATATTTGACGGATCGGTCATTGCAACTTTCAGCGTTGAGCCTGACCTGGCAAAGGGAATTGCGTTATATTTAAGGACAATGTTCTGTGGAACAAGCTTTATTGCTTCATGATCCACCTTGGTATTCTTTAATACAATTGCCGGAAGCCCGTATTGCTGCCCCAGGAAACCCACCAGTTCCTCTTCGGAAATATATCCCAGCTTTACAAGCTGAGAACCAAGCCTCACACCGCTTGCTCTCTGGGCCTTCTGCGCTTCCATCAATTGTTCCGGTGTGATAAGCGCGTTTTTAACCAATCGTTCGCCAATTCTTTCGGTAGCCATTACACTCCTCGGTAAGCCTATCGGCAAGACTTCTTATCTTCTTTAACGAAACAGCCAAATAATATTTAATTATTGAAATGGTATCAATATTTATGCCAGGCATTCCACAAATCAACAACCGGCACTGATAGAAAAACAATTACAGGCTATTTTCCATCCTTTGAATTCCTTGCCCTGTCGGCCAGATTTATAATCCTGCTGCCGGTCTTCCTGGATACCTGTTTTTCCGTTTCAGTCCTTTCAGGTGACTGAGCAGATATTTTAACCGAGTCAAGCCTTACTGGAATATTATTCATTGTAAACGGTTCACCATCCACCTGCGCCTCCCTGAGAAGCCATGTTATTTCCTGCGGCGGGAAAGTGAGGAAAAGCATTTTGACCTTGAACCATCTTGGTTTTACATCCGCTTCATAATCCTCTATCCTGGCATATACGGAGGGCTGGTTATCTATGTACACAGCAACAATTTCACCGATTTTTCGCATATTTTACTCCTGACACATTACCGCTCTTTTTTTCAAACAGATGAAATCCTTCATATAATTTTTTTTCATTTATTTTTTACAAAATCAAGAAATATGATATGAACAATATATTGATCTGTACTTACGGGGGGATAATGTCCGAACAGATACTTTTTGTAGATGATGAAAAATTCATTTTAAGCCTGGCTGAAAGAATCTTTCAGGACCGGGGTTTCGATATCCTTACATTCCTGAACGCTCAAGATGCCCTTAAATGCGTAAAGAACAATGAAATAGCCGTTCTTGTGTCCGATAACATGATGCCTACCATGACCGGAATAGAGCTGCTGTCAAAGGTACGTGCCATTTCACCTGATACCGTCTGCATCCTGATGACCGGTTATGTTAATCTGCAGACGGCCCTCGATGCCATCAACAAGGCTGAGGCCTTCAGATTCATAGTTAAACCATGGGACAACAAGTCCCTTATTGAAATGATTGATGATGCAATGAAACGCTATAAACTTAAAAAATCAATCAGAACGGGTGATGAAGCGACTATGCTTTCCCTGATCCATGCCCTTGAATTAAGAGATCCATATACAAAAGGTCATTCTGAAAGGGTTGCAGAATATTCCATCATGCTTGCACTTGCCCTTGATGTCCAGCCTGAGAAGCTCAATGCGATCAAGTACGGCGGCTGGCTTCATGACTGCGGAAAGATCGGAATTTCTGAAAACATACTGCATGGCGAAGGCCCCCTGGATGAGGCACAGCTGCATATCATAAAAAACCACCCGTTGTGGGGTGCCGATATTGTGAAAGATGCCCATCTATCAGAATCTACCGTAAACATAATTAGATACCATCATGAGAGATTCGACGGAAATGGTTACCCATTCGGCTCGAAAGCTCATAATATACCTATTGAAGCAAGAATAGTAGCTGTGGCTGATGTATATGACGCGCTTACCACTAAAAGATCTTATCGTGATGCGTATTCAAAAGAAACCGCGCTAGAGATCTTATCCTCCATGAAAGGAAACGTACTTGACCCGGAGATTGTTGATGTATTCACTGCCTTATTTGAGAAACAGACACCGAAAAGAACTGAAAGTCTCCAAGAAAACTATCACAACTGACAGCCCGCATAATGTTAAACATTGATGCATAACCTTTCAGAATCAGAATGGAATGTCATCAAACCCCTCTGGCTCCTGAGATGCTGCTCCCGGATCGTTGAAATCCTTTGATTCCGAATTATCCATCGGACTCAAAATCTGCATCGCATTCGCTACGATCTCCGTCGTATAGCGTTTATTCCCGTCACGGTCATCCCATGACCTTGTCTGAAGCCTGCCTTCAATATAAACCAGTTTGCCTTTGGATAAGATCTTTGCACAAGTCTCTGCAAGTTTTGACCATACCACTATCCTGTGCCACTCCGTTCTTTCCTGACGCTCGTTGTTCTGATCCATCCAGTAGTCACTTGTTGCCATTGTAAAGTTTGTCACGGCCCTTCCTGACGGAGTGAATCTCATTTCCGGGTCCTTTCCTAGCCTTCCTATAAGAATTACCTTATTGAGCGAACCTGCCATATTCCCCTCACTTTCATTTCTTTGATTAAGGCCTCATGTATGTCCCGAAAGATCTGTAATCATCGTTAGAGATATGTCCATCCTGATCGGGTCCATCCAACAGGCTCTTGAAACGGTCTCTCATCATGTAATCAAACTCCTGCCTGGATAACCTATTGTTCTTGTCACTATCTGCATTATTGAATTTCATCATCCAGTAGGCCCTGCATTCCTGAGTGGTAACATTGCCGTCATTATTTTTATCCATTTCCCGGTAAACGGGCGCCAGGGTCGGATCCATAATTCCTTTTTTCAGAGCCGTATCACTGCACCAGTAAATAATAAATTTTTCGACGTCAGGTTCTCCACCTCCATCTTTGTATAGCTGATCGTAATATTTCATCTGTTTTGAAACGTATTCATTCGAAGATATCCTGTTGTCATTGTCTGTATCATAATCCTTGAAAGTTGATCCTTCATGATCCGATGCGATATTCTCATTATAATCCTGGGTTTTCTGATTACTCGCATCTTCCTGACGGGATTTCATACCTGATGTGCATGAACAAAGACCTAAAATAATGACCGGCAATAAAATTTTAAAAGCAAAATTCCTGTACATATACATACTAACCCCTGTTAAAGGAAAGATATTTTTCAAACATGCAAAAGTCAAACTAATTGCTTATATATTCATTGTCAACTCCATAAAGGTCAGAGAACACAGATGGTCTTTATAAGGCATCTGCGGTTCCTCAGATAAAATCCGGTGGACAACTTTCGGTCTTTACAGATAATACATGCCTATGAGAAATATTTATAAAACCGTCTCAGGTAATGCACTTATAATTGTCCTGATTCTGATTGCTGTCGTGACAGCCCTTTTTTTTATCCTTCCTCTCGGGGGGACAGCAGGACAAATAAAAGAGTCCATCACGTCCTTTGTAATGAGGACACCGCCAAGATTCATATCCATTGAAGTCAAGGTTAATGATGAGCCCAGGATTATAAGGGCAGGACAGTCGCTTCTTATTCATGGAAACGAAACACTCGTTATTACCGGAATAAATGCCAATACATTTTTCAAAAGCTACCTTAATGCAGATATTGAAGGCTTCGGCAAACAGAGTGAACTGAATCAGAGTATTTCAACAACAGAGATAAGGAACCAGCTTATCGATACCGGTATCAGGTCGATCCCCATCGATATATATTACATCAGCCATGTCATTGCAAAGGTCCCTATTGAGATCGAGGTGGGAGAGGATGATTTTATTAAGCAGCTTAAAACAGCCAAAGATGCAAATGAACAGATCACGATCCTTAGAAATGCATTCAACGCCTTCCCCAAAAACAGCTTTTTCATAAAACAGCTTGAAGACTTGCTGACGAACAAGGGGGACCTTCAGGGCCTTGTCAGCATATATAAAAAGCAGCTGGAAAATGACGGCCTTGATGAAAACGTATTGACAAAGCTGACAAACACATACATCAGACTCGGCCTTCTTGATGATGCAGAGAAATTGAATACGGACATAATCGGCAACAACCAACAGACCGCCCATACCTATTACAGGCTGGCCTTGATTGCAGGGGCAAGGTCTGATCTGGACAAAAAAATTTCATATCTTGAAAAGGGCCTTCTTATAGACAGGAAAAGCAACGACATAATCCTTGAGCTGGGAAGAGCCTATGAAGAAAAAGGCGATAAGGCAAAAGCCCTCGAACTTTACAAATCCATCTCGTATGAATCCACCAGCAGGGAAGTGCTCATTGCGGTAATTCAGGATGCGGTAAAGAAAAAGGATTATGAAACGGCAGAGCCTCTGCTTAAAAAATATATAGATCTCTATCCTACAGATAAAAATGCAGTCGCTCTTCTGGGAAAGATAATGGGAAACATCGGTGATCCGGAGTCACAGGTGGAATATTACAAGAAGGCCCTGGCCCTGTCGCCGAATGACACCGTTGTAATGTTCAACCTTGGTGTAGCCTATGAGAAGGCAGGTAATAACAAGGACGCATTGAAAACATACAGTTCGCTTCTGAAAATAAAACCGGGTGACCCGGATGCCCTTTCAAGAATATCATCACTTTACCTTAAGCAGGGCCGCAATGCTGAAGCGTACAAGTACTTCAGCATGCTTTCCGGTTCGAAAGAGACAAAAGAAAACCTGAGAGGACTTGTTGAATCATCTTACGCATTGAATGATCCTCAGAAAACGATAAGCGCATGCAAAAAATACCTTGCCAGATATCAGGACTATGATGTTGCCTTGATACTGGCAAAAACCCTGGAAAAGGTCGCTGATACCAAATATGGCAGCGTTAAGGCAAAATATGTCAAGGACGCCCTTGATGCATATATAGCTGCTGACAAGATCAAGCAGACAGAAGCCGTCGAACAGAAAATTATCGACCTGACTAAAGAGAGAAGAAAACTTCTTAAGGATTTGAGGTAGTACAAAAGAAATATTGCCATGTGGAAACAAATAATAAGCCATCACAATGAAATAGAGCTTCTCAAATCTTATGTTCAGACAGACAAGATTCCACGGACACTTCTCTTTTCAGGTATGAAGGGGATAGGAAAAAGCATGGTGGCCCTTGAATTTTTCAAGGCGCTTAACTGCATTGCATCACCTGCAGAACCATGTGATAAATGCGGCAGTTGCATAAAAGCAGCCAGCGGGAATCACCCCGATTTCATTAAAATTATCCCGGATGGTTCTGAAATAAAAATAGACGATATCCGTAGAGTACTTAATGAACTCGGCCTGAAACCTTTTCTTGCAAGATACAGAGTCGTTGTCATAGAGCCGGCCGAGATGCTTAACAAATCCAGCGCCAACATACTTTTAAAATCCCTTGAAGAACCTCCCAATACTACAATATTCATTTTAATCAGCCATAAACCAGGCCTGCTGCTGCCGACAATTATTTCGAGATGTCAGGAGATCACATTCAAACCGATAGCATCTGACAATTCAGAGATTAATATTGATCCGGTCATCCTGAGACTGACCTCCGGTGCAATCGGAGGCATTCTTGACAGCGATCTTGAGTATGTTTCCTTTATAAGAAACAAAATAATCAATATTCTTCACGGCAGTGACCCTTTCAGTACTGCGGAATCCGTCGCAAGAAAAGACGGTGATATAATGATTGCATTTTCCATCATTGAATCTTTCATAAGGGATTTTATGGTTGCGCATCTCGGAAGCAGCCATGTCATCAATGAAGAAGTGCTTTTGCTTCCTCTAAACAATATGGACAGTTATTATTTTGATAGCATTTTAAAAACACTTAATGAAATCAGGTCTATGAGGGACAGTAGTATCAATCTGAAGACAGCCCTCAGCGGAATTTTTTACCAGATGGGCGATATAATACAAAGATGAAACCGGATTTCTTTTAAAAAATACTATGCTGTTCTTTTTATCCTCTTTTTTTTATCAGGCCTTGCTTTTAAAAGTACGTACACTGCACCTGTACCGCCGTCGCAAGGTCTGGCCGAACAGAATGCCAGAATATATCCGGAGAGGGGCCCTGAAGACAGCCAGTTGATGACATGATTTTTGAGAACAGGGCCTTCATGGGATTTAAGACCACGGCCATGAATAATCATAATGCACCGGTACCCCATTGAATAACTGTTTCTGACAAACAGAGAGACTTTTTCTTTAGCCTCTTCAGCCATAAAACCATGAAGATCCAGATAAGACTGCACGGCCAGTTCTCCATTTTTCAATTTCTCAATTATCAAAGGTTCAAGGGTTATTATATGCCCTTCAACATATTCCCCTGTCTGCCTTATATCAAACCTTGTGCCGCCACTTACTATAGCCCTCAGAACATTCATAACTTCAACATTATCAGAGTTTATCGATTTGCTTATGTTGTCCAGATACATCACTTTATCCGCTGGTTCAGGTGTGATCCTGTTATGCTCCAGACGCTTCGTACCAGCCATTGCCGCGTTAAAGACATCTTCATCAGTTAGATCAGTGGTCACTTGAGGTTTTATCTCAGGTTTTTTCGTTTTATCCTGTTCAGGTTTGCTTTTGACAGACACCACGCTTTTAAGAATATCGAACGGTGTATTGAATCCGGCCTCTTTTTTCATTATCATCTAAATAGCAAAAAAAAAGGGCCCACTCAATAAGGTGGTAGTGGGCCTAAAAAAGGAGGTCTATAGCCCATAGACTTGTGCTATAGCTTATAAGTATATATAAGGATAATTAAACATATGTCAAATATATTTATCCAATGACGTTATTAAAGAAAATTAAATGTAACAGGCCCCGTTTGGAGGGAAAATGAATATTCATCAGGTAAGAATTTTTTATATAGCTGCTCAAACTCTTAGTATTACAAAAACGGCAAAAAAACTTCACCTTTCACAGCCTTCGGTTAGCATCCAGATAAAAGATCTCGAAGATTCCCTTAATGTTAGACTGTTTGACAGAATAAGCAGGAAAATATCACTGACCGATGCAGGACAGGTGTTTTATGAATACTCTGGAAGGATAATTTCTCTTATTGAAGAAACCAAAGCGGTGATGAGCGAGTTCGGGACCGGCGATAAAGGAAAAATTATTATTGGCGCCCCGAACACAATAGGTATCTATATACTCCCGCGTTTTCTTGGAAAGTTCAAAGAACTTTTCCCGAAAGCCGAAATATCTCTTCATTCATTAAACAGACAGGAAGCAACAGATCAGGTACTTTCAGGTGAAATTGACTTTGCATTTGTGCAGATGATTCCAAAGCATCCTGACCTTAAATCAGAATTTTTCATGAAGGATGAACTCGTCATTATCTGTTCGAACAAACACAAATGGGCAAAACTTCCTTATCTGACTATTGAAAAAATCAAAGAAGAGCCTGTCGAGGTTATCGCCAGGGAAGAAGGTTCAGGAACAAGAGACATTATCGACTACATGAGCAGGAAATACAATATCGAAGTCAAGATTGCCATGGAACTGACAAGTACTGAAGCTGTCAAGGCATCTGTGGAAGCCAATCTTGGCGTTGCTATCCTGTCAAGAAACGTGGTCAGCAGGGAGGTCAGAGAAGGATCTCTGTCAGCTCTTACAGTTAAAGGCATCGATTCGCATAGAGAATTTTTCATTGTTTACAATAAGAAGCGCAAGTTTATGTCTATGATGAAAAAATTCTATGAATTCATGCTTGAAACCAGGAACACTATAGAGGAATGAATGAGATAAAAGATACGAAAAGAATTGTTTGATAAGGAGGAAACCATGTTAAATCTTGAAGTCAGTAAAGAAGAACTTGGCCTTATCAGCATGCTGTTAAAAAAAGAAGAGGTTGTAATGAGAATTGAGCTTCATCATGCGCGCACGTATGAATTCAAGGATATGCTCAAAGAACGTGACAAGATAGTAATCGGCTTGCTCGAACGTATCAGTAAAATCCTCCCCGAGTCGGCATAGCAGTCCCTCCCAAAGGCAGTAATATTATAACTCCGGCTTTTTTAAGAAGGAGTTTATGATTGTTGTATTGTCAAAATCCTGTGTATATGCAATTAAACTCACATCAGAAAAATCTGCGCAGAAAATGTGCTTAATAAGGATTTCATCATGCCCTCCAAAAAGTCTGATAATTACATAAAAAAAACAAGGGTTGCCACTCTATCCGTTGCATCGAACTCAATTCTTGTTCTTTTGAAGCTCATAGTCGGCATAATGATCGGATCAGTGTCGATCATATCGGAAGCGATACACTCAGGAGTTGACCTTCTCGCTGCGGTGATTGCATTGTTTTCAGTACGCACATCAGGTATCCCTGCAGACAGGAAGCATCCCTGGGGTCACGGCAAGATTGAGAATATATCGGGAACCATTGAAGCCATCCTTATATTTCTAGCTGCTGCCTGGATCATTTATGAAGCAATCCACAAACTCATCAACCCGACAGGTGTCGGTGAAACCGGTCTGGGCGTTATTGTAATGCTCATATCGGTTACGGTGAACATTATTGTTTCGCATAACCTTTTCAAAGTCGGAAAAGAGACCGATTCAGTGGCCCTTATGGCGGATGCGTGGCATTTGAGGACCGATGTCTATACATCGGGCGGCGTCATGATCGGAATGGCAGCCCTATACATCGATGATATTATGAAACTCCCCTTCAACCTCCACTGGGTTGACCCTGTTGCAGCTATGGTTGTCGCACTCATGATAATCAAAGCCGCTTTCCAACTCACCAGGGAATCTGCAAAGGATCTGTTGGATGCAGGTCTGCCTTCTTCTGAGATAAATTGGATCCGCGAGCTTGTAATCATGCACAGGCCACAGGTCCTCGGGCTTCATCAACTGCGCACCAGAAAAGCAGGCCACTTCAGATTTGTGGAATTTCATCTCATGGTCGATCCTAACATGACGGTGGAGGCCTCTCATGAAATTACCGATGACCTTACAATGCACATTTCCGAACACTTTCCCGACACAAGCGTTACAATTCATGTCGAGCCGTGCAACGATAAATGTACACCGAAATGTGTCGAAGGCTGCTTTTTGAACGAATCAGAACGAAGAAATCAGCTTAAGTTTTAATCCAAACATTCCTATATAAGTAAATATGAGTTAATATAAGTATCTTTTTTCTGGACATCATATAAATTTCGCTTTATTAGAAAACGGTCATGTCAAAAGAAATGATGAATACAAAAGAGGTTGCCTCCTACCTCGAAATACACGAAAAACAGGTTTACGCCCTAATAAAGGAAAGCAAGCTCCCGTGCACCAAGGCTACCGGAAAATGGATTTTCCCGAAGCACATGATCGATTCATGGATTGAAGATAATGCCAGGGCCGGAATGCACCAGGCAAAGGAAAAGGCCGCCCGTGTGCCGGGTGCTCTCCTTGCCGCCGGCAGCAACGATCCGGTTCTCGATCTCCTGCTTTCAAAAATCAGATTATTATATCCTGACATCTTCATATTCTCTGCCAACACCGGGAGTTCTCAGGGACTCACCGCGCTGGGGAATGGCCTGGTCGATATTGCATGGTCTCACCTGTTCGATAAGGAAACCGGACAATATACAATCCCTTTCATTTCAAGGTTAGCACCGGGTCTTGATGCAGTAGTTGTGAACATGTTTACACGGGAGACAGGCATTGTAACATCCGCTGAAAACCCTGAACATATAAAAACAATAGCTGATTTCGGCAGAGAAAATATCAGGATAATAAACCGCCAGACAGGTTCAGGCACAAGGCTTCTGCTTGATGACCTTATCGAAAAGGCTCATATCGAGCCCTCATCGATATATGGTTATGACAATACGGTTTTTACCCATCTGGAAGTTGGACTCGCCGTGTTGTCTGGAAATGCAGATGCAGGTATCGCCACAGGTTCGGTTGCATCCATGCTGGGGCTTAATTTCGTTCCGCTTTCAAATGAAAAATTCGACATGGTGCTTTTCAGAGATAATTTTTTCAAACGCCAGGTTCAGGCCCTGATATCTGTTTTAAGGTCCGATGAATTCAAAAACCAGGCTTATGCATTCGGGCATTACGATTTTAAAAACTCGGGCATGGTTGTTTGGCCTGAAAAATAAAAGGAGATTATTATTATGAAAAAGCAATTTCTGACTGTATTCATTGCCCTTTTTACTGCGTTAATGCTTGCCGCACCGGCTCAGGCGGCATCTGCCGACAAGACCGTCATCCTCGCGACAACGACAAGCACACAGGACACAGGCCTTCTTGACGAACTTCTGCCCATATTCGAAAAAGAAACCGGCTATTTTGTCAAAACAATAGCAGTCGGCTCGGGTCAGGCAATAGCAATGGGCAAAAGGGGCGAGGCGGACGTACTGCTTGTTCATTCCCCTGATGCGGAAAAAGAGTTCGTGGATGCAGGAAACGGAATAAACCGTAAGCTTGTCATGCACAATGATTTCATAATTATCGGACCCTCGGCAGACCCAGCCAAAATAAAATCAGCCAAAACAGCAAAGGAAGCAATGAAGCTCATAGCCGACAGCGGCTCTTTGTTCATTTCCCGAGGCGACAATTCAGGTACGCATGTAAAGGAAAAGAACCTCTGGAAAGCGGCGGGCATAAACCCTGAAGGCCAGAAATGGTATCAGCAGACCGGACTCGGTATGGGACAGACACTCAATATCGCAGCCGAAAAGAACGGCTATACCCTTACGGACAGAGGCACATACCTCTCATTGAAGAAAAACCTCGGACTGGTCATCCTCTGTGAGGGTGATAAAAGCCTGCTCAATATTTATCATGTGATCGAGGTCAATCCCGCAAAGTTCCCGAAAGTAAATGCGGCAGGAGCCCAGGCGTTCTCCGACTTCATGGTCTCAAAAAAAACCCAAGCCTTTATAGAAAAATTCGGCGTGAAAAAATACGGTTCACCACTGTTCTTCCCTGACGCAGGCAAAGCCGAATAGAAAATATTAATATTTTGAACTCAATCCGGCAATTTATCCTTATTTCTGCTTAGCGGGCCTTTCCCTAAACAAGGAAGGCCCTTATATTTAAACAATGGATTTAATCATTAAAGGCATATGGCAGGCTATTGTCCTGCTTTTTTCTTTTGACCCTGAAGTAATCGGGATAACACTGCTTACGCTTAAGGTTTCGGGGCTCGCTACATTTATAAGCCTTTTTTTAGGTATAGGCTTCGGAATGCTTATAGGCCTGAACAATTTCCCGGGCAGACAGCTCATCATAAGCACAATCAACACAGGCATGGGGCTGCCCCCTGTTGTAGTAGGTCTTTTCGTCACCATCTTTTTATGGAGAAACGGCCCTCTTGGAAGCTTGGGGCTTCTTTATACGCCTTCTGCAATAATCATCGCACAGGCTGTTATTGCCACACCCATAATCATGGGCCTTTCCATAGCAGCCATACAGAATCTTCCAGAAAAGATGCGCCTGCAGATATTGGGGCTAGGCGCAACCAGGGCGCAGATGCTGTGGATGCTTGCAAAGGAAGCAAGGCTGCCGTTGATGGCAGCCATCATGGCAGGCTTCGGGGGAGTTATCTCTGAAGTAGGGGCCTCCATCATGGTAGGCGGAAATATAAAAGGTTATACACGGGTGCTTACTACTGCGACCGTCATGGAAACAGGGAAAGGAAATTTCGACATAGCGATAGCATTAGGGGTTATCCTGCTCCTGATAACATTCCTTATAAACCTCGGACTCACTTTGATACAACAGAGGAAACGTCCCAGATGAGCACACAATCTCCATTGCTTTCAATAGAATCATTCAAGGTCTCCCGTGGCGGGGTCGAGGTCGTTAACGTAAACAGACTGGATATAGAAAAGGGCTCACATCTTACACTCATAGGCCCCAACGGAGCAGGCAAGTCAAGCCTGTTGCTCGCCGCCGCAGGCCTGCTAAAGCCTTCTTCCGGAACAATACGTTTCAGGGGCGAAAGGGTATCCCGCAATAAAGACATGCTTGACTACAGGCGTTCTACAGCCTGCATCTTCCAGGAGGCTCTTCTTTTTGACACGAGCGTCTACGCAAATATTTCATCAGGTCTGAGGTTCAGGAAGGCAAGCAGGAAGGACATAAATGAAATGGTCAATCTTCAGGCGGAACGTTTCGGTATCGCTCATCTTTTAAAGCGCTCTGCAAGAACACTTTCAGGCGGTGAAGCGCAAAGGGTAAGTCTGGCTCGCGCCTTTGCTGTCATGCCGGACATTATATTCATGGATGAGCCTTTTTCGGCGCTCGACAAGCCTACCCGAGATACATTGATCGACGATTTCGGAAAAGTTCTAAAGGAAACCGGAACAACTGCCGTTATGGTTACACATGACCAGGACGAGGCATTAAGACTTTCGACCGAAATCGCGGTAATGGATAAAGGGATAATAGTTCAGAGAGGCGCCCCGGTGGATGTAATGAACCATCCTGAAAACGAATTCATAGCATCCTTCATGGGCATGGAAAGCCTGATAGAAGGCATAGTGAAATCGTCAGAAAACAACATGATTGTTGGAGAAACAGCGAACAAGCAGCTTGCAGCCATAGGCCGGGCAGAGCCGGGAGAGAGAGTTCTGCTGGGAATAAGACCGGAAAACATAACTGTCTCGACTTCCCGGGATCTTCAAACAAGCGCAAGGAACGTTTTTGCCGGTACGATAACCCGTATCGTGCCGAAAAGCTTTTATCTGAAGGTAGATATAGACTGTGGTTTTTCCCTGACCGCTTATGTAACTGAAAATTCGGCAGCCGAATTGATGCTCAAGGAAGGCAGTAAAGTGACCGCATCATTCAAGGCCACAGGGGTTCATGTGATAAAAAAACCGGTAAGATGAAAGGAGAAAAACATGAAAATCAGCGCAAGAAACGTTCTAAAAGGAAAAGTCGTCAAGTTTTCGAAGGGCGCCGTCAATGCCGAGATCGTGATTGAAATGGCGGGCGGAGCAAAGGTGACTTCCATCATTACACTCGAATCAGCCAAGACGCTGGGTATAGCTGAAGGCAAGGATGTCTATGCAATCATAAAGGCGTCCGATGTCATGGTGGGAATTGATTAATTAATAACAGACAGATCTCTTCTGCTTCATATGTTCTTTATCATTATGAAGCAGATTTTTTTATTTTTATGTAATGTTTGGCATAATAAATTTCCGATAGGTATTGTTGATAGTCGGGCAATTTATCAAATATTCAACGAGGAGGATTTCATTATGTTTGAGCGAAGGTTTACATTGGTATCTTCAGCATTTATTTTGCTTTGCTTGGTCGCAGCTGTTCCTGCCACTGCATCCGATTCTTTTCAAGTTGAAACAGGATATCAGGACGGTTTCTATCTGAGAAGCACTGACCCCAATGGCCCCATGTTGAAGTTCGGAGGCTCGATCTGGGCGGAGTATCATTACTATGGCGAGAAAGACAGGGCGGACAACCGCTTCGATATAAAGAAGGCCAGGCTGAGGGTTTCCGGCCAGGTGATCAACTGGCTGCAATACTACGCTGAGTATGAATTCAACGGTTCTTCTGCGGAAAAACACATGACCGATGTCTATGTGGACTGGCTCGTCAGCAAGCCTGTCAGACTGAGGGGCGGCCAGTTCAAGGAGCCGTTCAGCCTTGAATGGCAGACCACTGACCGGGCGATACTTTTTGCCGAGAGGTCCATGGGCTATTATCTCAGCCCTCACCGTGACGTGGGGCTGATGGCTGCGGGTGGATTCTATAAGGATATGTTCAATTTCGGGGCAGGCGTGTTCAACGGAAACGGTGAAGACGGCTCGACCAGAGGTTCATATCATGATGAACCTGAACTGACGGCAAGGCTTGTAATCAAACCGTTTGCCGCAACCTCCATAAATGCCCTCAAACAATTCCAGATAGGCGCATCCGGCAGCACCAAGAAAATCGACGCGTCGACAATTAACCTGCAGGTAAAAAGCACCGGAATGGTCGGAACCAGCCTCAATGTCTACGTACTCAATGCCAATACAAAATTCGGGGTAATACAGGAAGCCGATCTGAGGCAGCGTTACGGACTGGAAGCCGCATGGGCAATGGGGCCTTTTGCCGTATCCGGTGAATATACGCATCTTGAATTCACAGGGCTCAAGCCTGCTAATTCACGTGCGATGAACGCAATATTCTATTCATGGTATGCCGCAGCCGCATGGTGCATAACCGGTGAACCTATATCGCTAACAGGCGGTGTGGTGAATATCATAGTGCCGTCAAGGCCGTTCAAGCCTTCAGCCGGGACATACGGCGCCTTCGCTCTTGCGCTGAGAACGGATCACTTCATAGGAGACCCTGACTGGATCAAGGACGGTGAGAATATATCTTCCAGAAGGGCAGATGCATTCAGCGCGGCATTGAACTGGTTCCTGCTGCCGCAGCACAGAGTGCTTCTGGAATATACATATACGAGCCTGTCGGACCCGATCAAGGTCAGGGTCAATCCGGTGGATGGAAGCATCGACTATATCGACAAGGAATCGACAGCCACATTAAGATATTGCCTTGATTTCTAAATAACAGAATATTTCAGGACAAAGGGTGAGCAAAATGAAATGGCTTAAAATATCCGGACTGATTATTGTTTTTATTATGGCTGCAACATCCGCTTTTGCCGCATACCACCATGAAGGCGAAAAAGACGCGCCGCAATTCCTGCTGGCTTATCCTGATATAGCCGGAACAAAGCTCGACCAGTGCCAGCTTTGCCATACCGGCGGGACATACAAAGGCTCCCAGATGGGAAGCTGCCAGTATTGCCATGCAATCACAAATTACGGGAGGATATCCGGCCAGGGAGACAATACGCTTAATCAGTACGGAAGGGACTACAGGAATTACGGAAGGAACGCGGCGGCCGTATTCGCAATAGACGCTCTGGATTCGGACGGAGACTCATATACGAATACCGTAGAGATAAACAATATGGAAGGCAGCGAGAAACGGCCGACCTATCCGGGAAATGCAGCCGACTATCCGGGTCTGATCGACCCGCCGCAAAAGGTCTATACGAAAGATATGCTGGGCAAGCTGAGGCAGCACACACAGTTCATGCTGCAGAATGCAAACCGTTCGGTCGACTTTTATGCCGAATATACGGGGGTTTCATTGAGGGTGCTCCTGAACGACGCGGGAATACTTCAAACCGCAACAGGAGTCACGGTATATTCTCCCGACGGTTTTGCAATGAGTTACTCGCTCTATAACAATGAGAGTTCGGGCCTGTATCCGGTCTATGACAAGGATTACAAATACCCGCCTTCTATTTACTACTATAACAGCCAGGCGGACGCCTCGCTCGAAACCATCATAGGATGGTGCGACTACAGCGCCCCTTCATGCATAGGCAGGAGCAATGGCGATCCTATATTCGTGACGGCCGGATTGAAAGCCATGCTTGCCACAAAACGTGAAGGTGTTGATCTGGATGTCGGACACCTCACAGCTGACAACAAGCTCGACGGCGAGGGCCCCTACAGGATCGTAGTTCCTCAGAAGGCTATATGCGCCCCGGACCAGTCACAGAAGTCATCGTACCAGAATGTGATCTGGCCTTGGAGTTCGTCGAACGACCACAACGCGGGCTATTCAGCAAGGACGGCGACAATTATTAAGGTAGAGCCCCTGCCGCAGGGGTGCACGGATATTGACGTATATGAGGCAGGCTGGGATTATGTCGATCAGAAGAAAATCGTGGTCTACGGCTCGATTGATCCCGACAGCCCTGTCCCGCAGGACCCTGATGATGAGACTGTTACATCAAGCCAGATATCAAAAAGCCTTTGCCTGATAGCAACGGTCAGCAGTAATGAAACAGGTTTTAGTCTGACTGGCTTATCCATTCTTTTGATGATTGTTTTTGTTCCGGTTGTGGTCAGCATTCTCCGGACAAAACGGATATTTAATTGTTAAACATATTCCTGTTAGTTATCTGAATTAATTTCCAGCAGCAGGCGATACGGTCTTCCTCATCGGCTGAACCTGCTGCTGGAAACATTATTTTTCAGTAATACACATGTTGCCACAGCAGAATTTTATCAAGAATTCAGTCCGAACAGATTATTAAAAAAACCTTAGTTTGTTACTTAACTAAATCTTAAATTGACATTATGCCTGTGTATGCATATTATATTGGATACTTATAATGATTGAATTCCATTAAGTAAAAATTGATTGGAAACGGCAATTAAACTTAGTCGGAAATGAATTGTTAGAGGTGCCGTATATTAGATTTATCATTAATAATTCCAGGAGGTTATATTTTATATGAAAAATATATTTACGTTGCTTCTCGTTTTATTGCTTGCTCTGAATATTCTCGCATGTGGAGGAGGAGGCGGCGGCGGGGGAACCGATAACGTCAGCACGCCTTCCGAAAATACGCCTTACGATGGCACAGCGCCTCAATTTTTACACTATACCCTGCCTGATCAATATGCGTATGAACTCAGCGGAAAACCCGTTGCAAATGAGAGGGCAGCCCTGTTTTCCTCTTATACCCCTACAGACGGAATCCTTTACAAAGACGGTGTCACACTGGTTTCAGGATATGCGCTGGATCAGTTTATAGACAAAGATGCCGTTAACGCTGCAACACCTGACCCGGACGGTGTTTTGGGAACCAATGATGCCAGAAAACTATATTCCGTAGTAGTTCGCTCAAACCAGGACGGATTCACAAACCGAACCAAGTTCCTGAGTTCAGGCTTGTATAATGCCGATTTAAGATGGGATCAGTATATACAGGGCTATCTGCTGGATTTGATTTACAGCGGTAGAACATATTTCCCCTCATCGACAATCGATATACCCAATATGTATGACAATAAATACGCCTATGACATATATATGTTCCGGAAGATCGATGTAAAAAGGCCTGATGCGGATGGCACGCTTGTTACATTTGAACCGCAGGCAACTACAGAAAGCTATGTGAACGACGCAACTTATACTACCGTAACTACCTTAACAACTACGAAGTTCAATGTAACAACTAAGAGCTTCGGGACTTACACAGATGTAAAGGCCATTCCCCTTGTCCAGTTTATAACGGATTATATAACGGATACCCCTGGTTCTTACACATATAAGATAGTTGCCCTTGATGGTACTTTCAAAGAAGGCTGGACTTATGCCGATATGCAGCAGGCTTATTATCTGCCGGATTACGATATCATCATCCGCCTTGATACCTCCGACAATGTGGTAAGCGGTACCAAGATAAATTATCCGGCCAGGATTGAACTTATAAGCAGCTCTACTGTTGAATACAACTATTCTGCAAAAAATCCCCCTGCTTTTGCAAAGGCATATTGATGAATAACAACCGAACTTGGTTGATATCATAAAAGGGCAAAATATTTAAAAACCAATAAGGAGAGTGTTATGGAAAGATTTAAGAGGAGATTATCGGGAGTTCTGTTCTTGTTCTTGGCTGTTGTCCTGCTGAATGGGTGTATCACTAAGAGTACGCCGTCGACGCAGACTTTGTCGATCGCGGCAGGTGATCCATGCGTCTTTTCAATCAAGACATTAGTTGCACCGACCAGCATCGTCTGGAGCCTTGATGAAGTTGAGATCATCGGAGCCACTACGCTGGATTATACCTATACGCCCAAGTCTGCTGATGTCGGGGAACATACCCTCTCCGTTACCGAGACCTCCATGTTCGGAAAGGGCAAACGCACATGGACTGTTCAGGTAATCGCACCTGTTGCCAGTAGTTTTTTACACTACACCTTCCCGGACCAGCTGGCATATAGAAACAGCGGAGGCACACTTGAAGATGAGCACGCCGCACTGTTTTCAGACTATACACTGACGGAGAATATTCTGTATTCCGCTGGTCCCCCGGCAGTATACGTTTCAGGATATGCGCTCTCTCAGTTTGTAGACATGGATGCCGTAAATGAAGCAACACCTGACCCTGACGCGAAGCTGGGAACGAATGACGCCAGGGCATTGTATTCTTTTGTCACCAGGTCCAATAATGATAATTACAGCAACCGTACGGATTTTCTCCGCTCAGATACCAGTAATGCATACACTCCCGATCTGGGATGGGATCAGTTTAGCTTGGGATATCTGCTGAGGATAGACAAAGACGGAAGAACATTCTACCCGACATCGATAGCAGGCGTTGTAGGAAAGCATAAAACCAAATGGGCCTATGACATATATATGTTCCGTAAGATTGATGTGAAGAGACCCGACGCAGCAGGCTCGATTGCTAAATTTGAAACCGCAGCTACAACAGACAGCTATGTTGACGACACATCCTATAACACCGTGTGGGGCAAATGGACTACAAAATTCACGGTTGAAACAATAAGCTTTGGAACTTACACGAATGTCAAGGCTATTTCACTGGATCAGTTCCTTACGGATTATATTACCGACACTCCGGATGCCTATACATATAAGATAGTTGCCGTAGACGGTTTCTCAAGAAATGGCTGGACCTATGCCAATATGCAGCAGGCTTATTATTTGCCTGATTATGAATTCATAGTACAGGTTGCGGGCGGCGCACAGGTCAGCGGAACAAAGTTAAACTATCCTGTAAGGATTGAAGTAATCAGCAGTTCCCCTGTTGAATATGACTACTCAGCAAAATATCCCCCGGCTCTTGCAAAGGCATATGAAGAAGCTCCTTGGTAAGAACTAATTAAATTCGATCAATACCGCATCGAACAAACTGCACAATGAATGCCGGTAGTTCTGCCGGCATTCATTTTCTCTATAAAAAAAAGATCTGGGTATAGGGATGCAACAATGAGATTAATAATTCTGACAACACTGTTGCTGTTTGTAACTGGTATTCCATTAATGGCGCAGGAAACTAAACAGGCGGAAAACGCAGGCGAGGTTCAATCGCAAAACCAGCCTTTGGAAAAACAGGACAAGCCGGCTAAAAAAACCAAAACCAATAATGAATATCAGCTTGAGGAAATTGTCGTCAAGGAACGCCGCATCAAAGACATCGATCAAGGTAAGGTAGTGAAAGGCGGCGCAACAACCGAAATCACCGAACAGGATATAGAAGAGAGGAGCGATAAAGAGCTGAAGGATGTCCTGTATCAGGTGCCGGGCATCCAGGTATCAACGCAAAGAAAGGGCACCACCCAGTTTTATATGCGTGGATATGATATGTCAAAAGTAGCCATAATGGTGGATGACATTCCTCTGATCGACTCCTTCAACGGGACCATAGATATAGATAATATAGGCCTGACGGATATAGCGGAGATCATTGTAAGCCGCGGCACCACGTCTGCCCTGTACGGCACGAAAGGCGCCGTCGGTTCAATCAATCTCATCAGAAAGAAACCCACCAAACTCTACCTTGATGTCACCGCAGAATACGGCGAATATAATAACTTCGTGGCAAGCGTTGCCCACGGTGCGCCGATAGGTGATTTTTACTATCAGTTCTCGGCCATGTACGACAAGTCGGACGGGTATAAGGTATCAGACAAGCTCGACCGCAAAGAACGTGAGGACTGGCTTTTGAAACTTTCCCGCTATGATCTTTACGGATTTACCTTAAATGATATCTATGCTCATCCGGGCAGTTCTGCAGCCACATACTATCTTAACGAATCAGGGATATGGGATCATATAGGGTATGAAAAATACAAGTTTAACGGGAAACTGGGATACCATATAACACCTGACCTGGATATAGGGGCATCGGGTTTTTATAATCTGACTGAAATGGAAAATAGCTCATATTTTACGGATATGAGAAGCATGTATACCTATAACGATTATACCGGGGAGAAAGGCTGGAGACTGCCGGATACCACCTATATCCTGCGCAACACGTCAAGCCGCTGGCCCGAATACAATGATTTCGCCGTGTCTCCATATATAATTTACGAGAAAGGCAGCTTCGGATTAAAAGCCAATGCTTACTACTATGAAAACACCAACAAATTTATGGCTTATGATGATCCGCTGGAAAAAGTCCTGGCATACAACAGGGATGTGGATACTATGACCTGGTCCATATGGACAAGCGACACCTATGGATTCAATATGTATCCATCATTCAAACTCTCGTCATGGAACAGGCTGAACTTTGCTTTTCTGTACTACGTAAACAACCACATAGAAGAAGAACAGGCATACAACGATGAATCGACCAAGATAATCAAATATTACGGCACAGGCAAATACGAAACACTCGAAATCGAAGCCGCTTATCTTACCTGTGCCATAGAAGACGAAATGCAGCTGTTGAATAATCTGGATTTAACGCTAGGCGTCTCTTATGACGCGCAGGACCTTGAAAATTACAAGAAAAAACTGGGAATTGACGGAAGCACGGAAATGATAGACCAGTACATTGCCGCTGATGATTCCATGCTGTGGGGGACGCGCGATTCCTTCAATCCAGTCGGAGACATTCTTTATGAGCCTATAAAGGACGTTTTAAAGCTCAAGGCCGCAGCATCCCGGAAAACGTCTTTCCCTACTCTTCAGGCATATACTAAAACACTGTCTCCCTATCAGACGTCGTCCGACCTGGGCAGCAGGGATGTGAATATTCAACCTGAAAAAATATTCAATCTCGATCTTGGATGTGAACTTTCATTCTTTAACAAGAATCTGATCTTCGGCGTGGATTATTTTTACAGCGATTACAAAGATAAAATCACAAAAATATACATTACGAAGATTGACGATTATATCTACAGAAACATTGATTCTGCAGTTATACACGGTATAGAGGCAACACTGAATTTGAATCTTATGGATGTTTTTAATATAGCGGATATTAGTTTCTCGCCCTCATATACATATATATTTGCCAGGAACCAGGCGGATGTCGACGATTCCTTCATATATAAAGGCGACAGATTTGAGAAGCTTCCTGAACATAAAATAACCTTTGACTTGAGGACGTATTTTAAAACAGGCACAAGCCTGATCATATTCGGTTATATGGAATTTAACCAGATCCAGTATACAATGGCATCCGTACCTCAACCAACCGATCCTTTCTCCACTTCATACTTCTATGAACAACAACTCCATAATCCTGTTCAACTCGATATCAAGCTTTCACAGAAATTTTTAAAACATTACGAGGCATATGTAATGTGCAAAAACGTACTGGATGATTATAATGCCGATCCGTTCAATCCCGGCCCGGGCAGAATGTGGTATGTCGGCGCAAAGGCAAGCTTTTGAAAGGAAATCCTGAATGCATGTACATGTGTCACATGAAGAAGCGCACATAGAGGAGACAAAATGGAATGGCTTAAAGCAGTCGTAGATTATGGAATCATAGGTCTTTTGATCTTCCTGAGCATTATCGCCCTAGGGGTTGCCATCGAAAGGTTTTATTTTTTCAAACACATAAAACTTGATGCCTACCCCGATCAAAAGAATCTGGAACTGGAGCTTACAAAAAAAATCCACCTCATTGCGACCATCGGCAGCAATGCCCCCTATATAGGCCTGCTCGGAACTGTTCTTGGCATCATGCTCACCTTTTATATGATCGGAAAGGAAGGTTTCATGGATACGGGAAAGATCATGGTGGGTCTGGCCCTGGCACTCAAGGCCACGGCCGTAGGTCTTCTGGTGGCCATCCCTGCCGTCTCTCTATATAATTTTCTCTTAAGAAAAGTTAAAGTCCTGCAAATGAGCTGGGAAATCGAACATGAAAGAAAAAGAGTTTGATTACATCAACGTCATCCCCCTGGTCGACGTCATGCTTGTGCTCCTTACTATTGTGCTGACCACCTCTTCCTTTATCGCCAGCGGGATGATTCCCATGGATCTGCCCAAGGCTCACCGGAGTTCGGGTGAAATCCTGAAGACCCAGACGGTTGAAATCGATAAGGCCGGAAAAATTTATCTGAATTCAAGGCCTGTATCTATGGAAGAATTGAAAACCGATTTGGGAACCATGAACAGAAAAGCCCCAGTCTTGATAAGGGCGGACCGCAGCATCATCCTTCAAAACTTCGTAAGTGTCCTGGATGTTATCAAAGGACTCGAATTTAAACGTATCAGCCTGCAGACCGAGGAAGGTCCATGAGCTATCAGAGCAGGGCCTTTCAGATATCCTTCCTGCTTCATGCCGCAATTGTTGTCCTGGTAATTACCTGCAGCCTTTTCCTGGGGCAATACAAGAAATCTCTTGTCATGGATTTCGATCTGCTGAAGCCTGCACCAGAAGTCAAAAAGGAGAAGGAGCTTGAGCCTATACCGTTGGCAAAACTGATAAAGCCTGCAACCCCTCAGATCATAAATAAAGAAGAACCTCCCAAAAAGCCGGAAGAGGCTCCACGCAAATCCTCTATCCCGGAAACCCCGCCGGTGGTAAAGCTCCCGGGAGCCAGTAATCTTGAGACTAGCCCTGCGGGAGCAGAAATGCCGGACCAGGGTAAGGATGTAAAGGAAGGTTCTCCCGGAATCGCAGGAGGGACACCAGAAGGAACGGGGACAAACTCAAGCATAGGCAATGGAGAGGACGGCATGGAATCGGCCAGGGCAAAATATTTAAACGAACACTTTGCCTACATCCGGAATAAGATCCTTAATAACGTAAGCTACCCTGATCCGGCAAAAAGGAAGGGCTGGCAGGGAAAGGTGCTTCTTTCCTTTGTCATCACTGCTGACGGTTCAGTCAGAGAGTTGAAGGTTTTGAAGAGTTCGGGTTTTGCACTGCTGGACAGGAGTGCCATAAAAACAGTCCGCGACACAGCGCCCTTCCCCAGGCCGCCCGGGGAGGCTCAGCTTGTCATCCCTATCACATATCATCTTGAGTGAGCGTTTTGAGAAGGTCAAATTAAAATCTTCATCAGCACCATGATTTCATTGGCAGCCCAGTGAAGTTTAGTCCGGTTATCGCAATCCTTCAGCGCATCGTTTTCACCGGGACTAGCAGAGCCTTTGCATATTTCGATTTTCCCTAAGATGCCTTCCTGCAGCTTCTGACAGGCCTCGCTGTAACGACCTTTACCAATCATCTTCTGTACCGTTTTCACATTGTTCTTCAGCGCCGCCTTCCCCGAAGGAGTCATAAAACCGTCTGGAGGTATCGAGTCGATGGCGGCCGCAAGGTGAATGAGCTTTTCATTAATATTTTCAAGCGGACTGATGGCCCCGTAGATCACGATCTTATCCTGGCCGATATAGTTCCAGCCGGCCTCGAGGAGGTTTATATCAGTCGTCCCTTTTGGCAAAGGGCCAACCTTCATGATCGTTGTAGAACGGGTCGAGGCCCCTACGTTATGGTCTCCGTTCGGAAGGTACGGCCATATCCATGTGCCTGGATCCTGCGCGTTTTTCGCAGTCGATCTCTGGTCCGGAGGCACAATCTCCTTCTGGGGAGGTACGACCCTGAACGGTCCCTCGCCATCGAGTTTATTTTCGGAATTCAGAACCCCTGGCGTCAGATACTGTCCATCTCTCTTGAAGGCGAGTATCATCTTCAATCCGGCTTTGTTGACGATCTGCTGGCCGTTGAGCCTTTTCACCACCGAAGGAGCAGAATAGTCACACCACCCGGTTGCCGGGTGTTTTGCAACGTCGGCCTGTTCATTATAAAAGAATATTGCAGGAGGGTATTTGCCGTTTATATAATAGACGTTCAGTGTTGCATCATAGCCAAATGGATGGGTTTGCGAATAACCATCCGGCGAGAGTACCGTCACTTCTGTTGCAGAAGGCAGCAACAGCGGCTTCAACAGGTCCTCCATCGGAACGCCCGTGTATTCGGCATAGGTATCGGTTGACTTGCTGGCATTCAGCAAGAGAAACTGGGTGTGCTGCGGCATTGCTTCGATTTGATCCCGCGTGAAAACTTTGGAGGGTGCGGCTACTTTGGTCGGGTCATCATTCGGATCACCCGGATATCTGAGGGCAGTAATCTCAATCTTGTTCGAATACCCGTCTCCATCGGAGTCGAGATCTTGGATAGCAATTACAGCAGCTTCATTTCTTCCGTGTTTGAGGTAGTCCTTACCAAAATTATTGAGGGTTTCCGCATAATCGTATTCTACTGTTTTGCCATAGTCGCTCTTATAGTGGCACCACTGACAGCTGCCGAGATTGGTCGTCTTTCCTCCGGACACATAGGAACCGCCCCTGTGGCACAAAGAACAGTCATCAAGTTTAGTACCTGCCGTCTGGGAATAGACGGCACGAAATTTTGGAGAATCGATCTCGTTCTCATGTGTGTATGCCGCATAGCATATAAAAGCCGCGCATATAAAAAGCACGGTTCCTGTTGCCGTAATCCAGATTTTTCGAGTTTTCATGAGTTCCTCTTTTCCATAATATTGCGATTAATCAGAGCTTATTGCCTTTTTAGAAAATCCCGTCTTCTGCTTTCAAACCTTCTTCGTTATTAAGAGAAAAGCAAATTCTGTAATCCGGATATTATGTTTGGCATGACACAATATGTCAAGTTGAGAATGCATAATGATACATATTCAAAGCATGCAAACCGATGACACGGACTTTATAAACTGTAAGGTGAATTCTCTTTAATTACGATATATTGAAATACTGCGGTTTCGTCCGGTTTTAAAAATAGCTATGCAGTCCGGGCAGATAATTGACGCCGAAATATGTGAACAGTATGCAGGCCAGACCAAATACGGCCAGGCCTGCATACAGCATGCTTGAAGCGCCGTATCTCTTCCTGGCATGAAGGCAGGCGGCATAAACGAGCCATGCGATCAATGCCCATGTCTCCTTGGGGTCCCATCCCCAATATCTGCCCCAGGCAGTTTGGGCCCAGACAGACCCTGTCATGATGCCTATTGAAAAAACAACAAAGCCGCTCGTTATAAATATATATGCCGCTTCCTTTGCCCTATAGTTGTTTCTCCGTGATTTGAAATAATTGTCATAGACAGTCAGAACAGTGCCAAGGGCCAGCAATGCATAGCCCATCATACAGGTTATCACATGTATAAGCAGCCAGTTGCTTTTAAGCGCAGGAACGAGCGGCCTTACTGAATTGTCCATCCCTGGGGCAAAGCTTGCGTATAAAAGGATCATTACTATTATCGGACAGGCAAAAATGACGGCCTGTAAGGATTTCTTCACCCATAAAAATATAAGAGAGGCGAGCATGATGGCCCACGAGAGTACGACAAGAGACTCGTAAAGGTTTGATACCGGCGCATGGCCGAAACCTGCCCTGTATGAAACAATCCAGCGCAGAACAAGTGCTGTTGTCTGGAGCCCGAAAGCAATCGAGGCAAAGACCTTTCCCGCGGTTACAAATGAATTTTTTCTGCTTATTAAGAACAGAAATGAAAGCACATATAAGGCCAGTGAAACTATTATCAGTTTAATGTCCATCTTTTTTGTCCTGGTATTTATGCTTCGGAATAAAAATCATGATCATCCCGATTAAAAAGATTATCCCTCCTGTTGCAGCAAGGGTTACCCCCGGGTCTTTCCTGACAGAAAGACCCGTACTGCAGCTTGAATTTACATCCTGAAGCAGGAATGTGAACGGCCTGACCAGCTTCGGATTGAATTCAGGATGAATGTCAAGGAAGTCAGGTTTTCTCTGAATCACTTTTTCCAGATTTTTTAAAATCCATATTTCATTATTGCCTGCGGGCGTTTCAATGAAGAGCTCAACGGCCGGTCCCGCATTCATAAGATCTGAAATTATATGGCCTGTTCTGATGGTCACACTTTCATCAAGTTTAAGTTCATCCCCATGCCTGGCTTCTATCCATGTAACTTTGCTGCTGTCTGTAATTTTTATTATTGCCGCTTCTTCGCAGGTATATCCGGACTGATACAGACTCACGCCTTCAAATCTGACCGGATGGTTTACACGCAGGATTGACTTCTTTTGAATCTCTCCGTTTTTTATAAAACTCAGATAAGAAATGAACTCGGACGGAGAGCCGTCATCATAATAAATCACTTTGAATTCGTCGCACCTTATTGAAAAATCAAGCCGCTCTGTCCTCCCGTTTTTATGGTATATGACATTTGATGACTGTCCCTTCGGTATCTGTACCTCTGCATCTATACCGAACTTCCCAGCCAGGTAACCGGCAAGGACTACAGGAATTCCCAGATGAAGCAATATTATACCCGTACGCCTGAAGTTTATTTTTGATTTTATCAGTATTCTCAAGATATAGGCCGTAATGCACAGACAGAGCATTAATGCGATAATTCCAAGCAGTATCTGAGTCATGGCGGCAAAAAAACCAAGCAGGTGCCTTATGCTGACAGAGTTCTCTGAAAAAAGAGAAAGTCCCAATATCACAAAATTCTCTGCAATCAGCAGAACGGCCAGTGACAATAAGATAAAAACCACAAGCCTTAATGATGAAGCCGAGCTTGTCAGAAAATTGAAAACACCTTTAATTTTCATAGATTTATCACCATAGGCTTATCTGTTACTATATCAGGCAAAAAGTAATGAGACAACCTCATGCAATAGATTTAATGACGATTCATCTTGAAAATATAATCCTTGATGTTACTAATTATCAAATATGAAAATATTATATAGACTCTGGATTGAAAAAAACGGAAAACCCGTATTCGGAAGAGGAGTCCACAACCTGCTTGAACTTGTCGAAAGTACGGGATCCCTTCATAAGGCCGCAGAAGAGCTCAAGATGTCATACCGGGCGGCATGGGGAAGGATAAGGGAATATGAGAAAAGGCTGGACATGACACTTGTTGAAAAAGGCAGACAGGGCAGAACCGGCGCAAAGCTGACGCCTGACGGGAAAAAGCTGATGGAAAATTTTGCAAAATTGGAGAGCAGATTTGACGAATTGACAAACCTCAAGGACTTTAAAGAAATATTTCATCCAATGAAAAAAAGCAAATAGGAATGTTTCAGAAAAACAACCCGGTTGCGGTATCAAAATCAGGCCAATGCATATATGAAAAAGTGGTTTGGAAATTATATTTGTTCAAGGATAGTTATGTCGTCAACAGCCAGGATTGAAGTCTCTGACATTTCATGAAGGTGATGTAATGCCCAAAATCCCCTTACCAGTGGCGGCCAGGCTGCCGCTTTATTATGAATATGTTCTTGAAACGGAAAAAGCGGGTATGCCCTTCATTTCTTCAAACATGATTGCCGGGCAACTGGGCTATACATCATCGACAATCCGCCAGGACATGATGTCGCTTGGAAAAATCGACAGTTCATCCAGCGGCTACAGCATATCAAGCCTTAAGGCTGCCCTTGAAGATGTGCTCGGCATATCAAAAGGCGCAAACATGGCGCTTATCGGTATCGGAAGCCTGGGTCTTGCTCTGGCGCACAGCAGGCAGTTCATGGAAAAAAACTTTATCATAAGGGCGCTGTTTGACAAAAAGCCGGATATCATCGGCTCGGTCATTGACGGCATACCTGTTTATCCCATGTATGTTATGCCCGAAGTAATTCAAAGCGAGCGCATCACTATTGGCATTATTGCCACTACGCCTTCTTCAGCCCAGGAGGTTGCAGATTCACTTGTTTTGTCAGGCATAAAAGGTATATGGAACTTCACGCATGTAGCGCTCAAGG
This sequence comes from Desulfomonilia bacterium, assembly GCA_036567785.1. NCBI lineage: Bacteria > Pseudomonadati > Thermodesulfobacteriota > Desulfomonilia > Desulfomonilia bacterium. Next base: position 160,019 of record DATCTV010000060.1, read on the forward strand.
TCCCCAGGCATGTCAGGGTGGAAAATGTAAATGTGCTTCCTTCACTTTTCAAGCTTTCCCTGCTTCTGAAAACCGATGAAAAAGATTGAAGTGAACCGGCTAAGGGTTTATAATCCCGACAATAAAAAATTCTTCAGGAGGTGTTTTAGATGAAGGCAATTTTTGCACTGATAAAAAATCTTATTCTGCTTCCCATAAAGCTGGCGATGTTTGTCATCACCCTTCCCTTAAAAATCATAAAGCTTGTCTTTTCGGTATTAGGTTCGATTACAAAGCTCATCTTCAAGGTTATAAAACTTTTCCTCAATCCTCTGGTTCTTCTTCTCGGACTCGGTGGAGCAGCAGCATTTGTTTTCAGCTGCGAGGAAAGACGTAAAAAAGTCCTCGGAATGCTCGGGCTGTAGAATATTTACAGCCGGTATAACCGGCATACTTGTTTATGAATACATCACGGCCGCTTCCCTTTAAGGGAAGGGCCGTGAATATTTAGAATAATCCCCTGGAAACAATGCCTATTGAAAAGCTTATCGCAAATGGAATCAAAATCATTGATATCGATGAAAAGATCCATATACTTCAGGGGCTTAACAGGAGCCGTTCCCCTTACTCCAACTCTTTTCTGATCACTGACGGCATCAATATGCTCCTTGATACAGGCTGCGGAATCAGTATTATCGAGCCTCTTCTTCAGAGCATCAAAATCGATCAGGCGGTACTGTCGCATTCACATCCCGACCACACATCGGGTTCATGGCTTTTAAACAATTCGGGTACAGGCATTTTCGTGCCTGAAGAAAACTCGGACTCAATAGGAAACTCCGATAGCCTCGCAACCCGGATGGTGGGAAAAGAACTGTCTGAAGCATGGAAAACCCAGTATCTGCCCGCAACAGGATACAAGGACTTTACCTTTGCCGGGTCATTTTCCGAGGGACATGAATTTTTCACCGGCAAGATTACGCTTACCGCAATCTCCACCCCCGGGCATACAAACGATCATTACTGTCTGTGGGAACCTGAGAGAAAGATCATATTCGGTTTCGATATAGACCTGAGCCCGTTCGGCCCCTGGTATGGAAACCCTGAAAGCGACATCGGCCTGTTTATAAAATCAATTGCCAGAATAAGGGAACTGCCTTTTGAGACATACCTTTCTTCCCACGCAAAACCGGTCAGCAGGGCTCATGCTTTAAGGCGCCTGTCCGCTTATGAATCCGTAATCGATTTCAGGGACAGCCTCATCTTCGAACTTATGCCTCAGGATAGACCTGTGATCCCTTCTGACATAACATGGATTTCCCCCATTTACGGGTGCGACTATAAGAACAAAATGGATGAGATCCTCTTTTATGGAGAAACAAATATGGTCTTAAAGCATCTTCAAAGGCTTTATAATACGGGCAGGATAATGATGCAGGACGGGACCTTCATGAAAAGGGCCTGAACATGCCCGGCCTCTACCTGCATTCAGGAAACAGCTTATCAAGGCTTTCGGAAAGGCTTACGGACATCATCAGGATAAACCCTCCGGAAACACCCCTGGAGCCCGAAACAATACTTGTACAGAGCCGGGGCATGCAGAGATGGTTGTCAATGCGTTTGTCCGAAGGGCTGGGCATTGCTTCGAATTTCCGCTTCCCCTTCCCCAACGCCTTTATTAATGAGCTTTTCGAGCGTGTTCTCGGCTCAGCGCCTGATAAGAGATATGCTCCCGAACGTCTTCTTTTTGCGGTAATGGGAATAATAGAGGCTGCAGGGGAAGAGAAGATTTTTAAGGCGCTTAAAAAATACATCTCAGGTGACGATACCGGCATCAGACTAGTACAGCTCTCGGAGCACATAGCGGATGCATTCGATCAGTACCTTATCTTCAGGCCTGAGATAATTCTTGGATGGGAAAACGACAAGAGGTTCTTTGCGGACGGCCAGGAAAAAGAGGCAGAGGAATGGCAGGCAATAATATGGAAAAAAATAATTTCCGGCCTTGGACCCCATCCCGCAGGTTTAAAGAGGGATCTTATAGCAAGGCTCATCTCTGAAAAACCGCTTCATCATCCAGAGCGCATATCCATGTTCGGAATATCGCATCTTCCCAATTTCCATCTTGAAATACTGAAGGCTTACGCCTTGACTGCGGACGTGCATGTCTTCGTTCTCAATCCCTGCCGCCAGTACTGGATGGATATCGAATCCGAAAGGAATATCCTCGGAAAAGAAAAAAAGGCGGGGTTATCATCACAGGAACTGCATCTTGAGACAGGAAACAGCCTGCTTGCCTCTATGGGAAAGCAGGGCGGTGATTTTCTCGGGTACCTCTACGGCCAGGACGAAACGATAACGGATGAAGAGGGCCTCTGGGAAGAACCTGATGAAGCCACCGTCCTGGGCCGGATAAAAAAAGGCATACTCGACCTTTCAGACGGCAATGATTCCTCGAAACGCATGATAGACCCCCGCGACGAATCCATTGCCGTACATTCCTGCCACAGCCCGATGCGCGAAGTGGAGGTGCTCAGGGACAATATCCTGTCTATGTTCGAAAAGGACCCTTCACTCAAACCGGAAGAAATCCTCGTTATGTCGCCTGATATTAACATGTATGCGCCATATGTGGAGGCCGTATTCGGCGGCGAGACGGGTTCGGGGACATACATACCGTTTAACATTTCCGATACTCAGGAGATTGAAAGACCCCTCTCCGACGGTTTTTTCGGCCTGCTCGGCCTTTCCGACAGGCGCTTCAGGGCCTCTCATATCATCTCCCTGCTGGATGAGCCGGTAATAAGGACCAGATTCGACATAACAGATGATGAGACCACCGTCATAAGGGAGTGGATAAGTGCAGCCTGCATACGCTGGGGGATAGATGCGGAAAACAGAAAAGGGCTGGGCTTCGACGCGACCGGCGAGAACACATGGCGGGCAGGCCTCGACAGTCTGCTCCTGGGATACGCCATGCCTGGCGGCATCCTCTACAAAGGCATCCTGACCGCTCACGGCATCGAGGGCGAGAGGGCCCACCTGCTGGGGAGATTCCTCACATTCACCGATATGGCGTTTCATTACGGCATGAGGCTTTCGGAAAAACTGGATCTTAACGAATGGAAAGATCTCCTTCTGAAAATGGTGGATGACATGCTCGATACCAGTGAATGCATTCAGGGGGCAGCAAGTCTCAGGTCCGCAATATCGGAGCTGGCGCAAACAAACGGTTATCATGGCAGGCTTTGCATACAGGCAGTCGAGTACCTGATTAAGACCTCGATTAGAAAACCCGTAACGGGACGGTTCCTCACAAAAGGTGTTACATTCTGCTCTCTGCTTCCAATGAGGAGCATACCTATGAAGATCATCTGCCTCATCGGCATAAACGACGACGCCTATCCCAGGCAGGATATCCCCGCCGGATTCAACCTGATTCGTAAAAACCCCAGAAAGGGCGACCGCTCGCTGAGAGATGACGATAGGTACCTTTTCCTCGAATCCATTATTTCTGCAGGCAAGAGGCTATACATAAGCTATACAGGACAGGACATACGGGACAATTCGAAGAGGCCGCCGTCAGTTCTGGTAAGCGAACTGCTTGACCATATAAAAGCTAATTTCTACATAGACGGACTCAAAGAGGACGATCCGGATGAAAGAGACAAGGCCTTTGAAGACAGGTTCGTCACAAAACACAGACTTCAGGGGTTTTCCCCGAAATATTTCACGGGCGAAGACGGAAGGCTTTTCAGCTATTCGAAAGGCGACTGCGAAACCGCAAAGGCTCTTATCCGCAAGGATCCAATCCCCATAAAGCCGTTTATCTGCTCACCTGTAAAGTGTGATCCTGCGGAATTCAGAAACCTTTCCGCAGAGACTCTCGCCGAGTTCTTCAGAAACCCTGTAAGGTTCTTCCTGAGAAGAAGGCTCGGTATAAGCATAAGGGGCAGCGATGAAGAGATCGAGGACAGGGAGGCCATAAAAACCGGCAGCCTCCAGAATTTCAAAATAAGCCAGACTATCGTGGAAAGCCTCATGAAGGAAACGGATCCCCTGCCCCTGCTTATGGCAAGCGGCCTGCTTCCGCATGGCTCGCTGGGAGAGGCCCTTTACAGGGAGCTTCTCGGACAGGCAAAAGAGCTGATCGCGACCGTGATGAATATTGCAGGCTCGGGCCCTACCGAGATTAAAGCTTTTGAATTGAACCATAACGGCCGTGTAATATCGGGCAGCTTCGAACTCAAAGGCGGGTGCCCGTTTTCCTTCAGGCCCTCTGTCATAAGTGCCAAGCATATCTTAAACGCCTGGCTTACGCATGTCATGTTCAACGTTCTCAATGAGGGCGGGACATCTCTCCTTGCAGGATTCGAGAAAAAGGATAAACAGCGCGTACCTGCCGTAATAAGATTCGGACCCCTCACGGATCCCGAAAAAACACTCGGGAACATTCTTGAACTTTTCTCATCCGGCATTTCCCGTCCTGTCCATTTCTTCCCCGAGATATCCATGAACTATGTCGAAAGCATAAGGAAAAAAGGCGAGGATAAGGCGTTCATAGCAGCAAAAAACGCATGGATCGGAAACGATTTCGATCAGGGAGAAAAGGATAAAGACCCTTATTACCTCATATATCCGGGCGAGACATCCCCCATAGACGAAGGCTTCAAGGAAGCAAGCGCAGCCTTCTTCAGCGAACTTCTTGAAAACTGCACGTGGGAAGAATTATGATTTTCGACCTTGAAAAAATTCCCCTTCACGGCGTTCATCTGATCGAAGCCAGCGCAGGCACAGGAAAGACATACTCGATAGAAGGGCTCTACATAAGGCTCATAGAAAGCGGTCTGAGGCCGGATCAGATACTCGTGGTAACGTTCACCGAGGCCGCTACATCGGAATTGAGGGACAGGATTCGCACGCGCCTCAGAAAAAATCAGTCCATGCGGGAAAAAGAGGGCGACAGCGGAAAGGCCGGTCTCCTGCGCTCTGCCGTACTTGCTTTCGATACTGCGGCCATATTCACCATACACGGGTTCTGCTACCGCATGCTGAACGAGATGGCCTTTGAAACGGGCTCCGCATATGCACTCGAACTCATCACGGATCAGACGGACATCGCAATGGATACGGTCTGGGACTTCTTCAGGAAATATATCTACAATCTGCCGCAGGAGTACCTCGCCAGGGCTAAGCTGTCTCCAGACGATTTCCTGAAAACAGCCCGCATGGCAGGCCCGGGAACACGCATAATCCCAGAGGTTGCAAGGCCCGGCATCGAAAGCGGGATAGTCTCTGCCAAGACAGCATACAGCGATATCCAGGCGACATGGAAGCAGTCGAGGCATCAGGTCTGCGGCATACTCGAGACATCAAGTCTCCTGAACAGAAAATCCTACCAGAGAAAAACAGTCGCAAAAGCCATAGAGGAAATGGACGGTTTTGTTGAAGATGGTTTCACCACGGTCCTATTCGACAGGTTCAAATATTTCAGACATTCTTTTATGGCGGAAATGTCGAACAGGGCGGAAATTCACATCGACAGGCCGCTTCACCCGTTTTTCGAACACTGTGACGGTTTTGCCGAGATTTTCACCGGACTGAACGATGCATTCAATGCCATGACAATATGGCTCAAGCGTAAGTTCACAGACTTTTATATGAGCAACATGCCTCTTAAAAAGGAATCGCTCGGCAGTCTTCATTTCGACGACCTGCTCCTCAAGATGAGGCAGGCGCTCGCTTCAGGCGGCGAAGGCATGAAGAACGCCGTGAGGGAGAAATTCAAGGCCGCGCTCATTGACGAATTCCAGGACACTGACCCCGTGCAGTGGGAGATATTCAGCACGATTTTCTCGGACGGCACGATGTACCTCATCGGTGACCCCAAACAGTCCATATACGGCTTCAGGGGTGCTGACATATTCACATATCTAGATGCCAAGAAGGGCATTCCCGAAAAAAACATCCACCGGCTCGATACGAACCGCAGGTCTGTAAGCCCTCTGGTGGAAGCGGTCAACAGGCTGTTCGCAAAAGGGCCGTTCGGTCATGCGGGCATACCTTATGAAAGGGTCGAGCCCTATGGAAAAGAGCCGCAGACAGGGCTCACAGGAGAGCCTCTCAGGATATGGACGCTGGGAGACCCCTCAGCGGAAATGAACAAGGATGATGCTGCACGACAGGCGGCTGAGGCGGTTGCGGCCGAGGCGGCCAGACTCATAAACATTGAACACCTGCGGCCGGGATACATAGCCGTGCTTTCACGCAAATGGCGACAGGCAGATCTTGTCCGTGATGCCCTTGTCCGTCGAGGCATAAAGTGCATCATAACGAGCGATGAAAAAGTCTTTTCAAGCCCGGAGGCTCTGTTGATGAGACTCTTCCTCGACGCAGCAAGGGAACCTTCCAGGTTCGACCTTATAAAGGCATGTCTGGCAAGCCCCCTTTTCGGTATGTCGGCTGATGAACTGGCGACACTTGATGAAGATTCCGTCGCCAGGGATGTTCTTATAACCGGATTTCTGCAATATCACGAGCTCTGGAGGGACTATGGTTTCATGCGCATGTTCAGGGAGTTCTACGGCGGCGGTGCGAGAGAAAGGCTTGCCGCGCTGCCCGGGGCCGAGCGGAGGCTTACGAACATGCAGCACCTGGCCGAGCTTCTGCACCTGGCCGAGACCTCCGGTAAAACCGGAATGGATTCCCTGATAGTCTGGCTGAACGAGAAGACTGGCGGAAATACCGGATCCGGCGAATCCGAGCTGAGGCTTGAAAGCGACGAGGATGCGGTAATTATAACCACGGTCCACAAGAGCAAGGGCCTGCAGTACCCGGTGGTCTTCATCCCGTTCGCCTGGGACGAAACCGATACAAAAGACGTCGTCTTCAATGACAGCGGTACGCGCGTCCTCGACCTGGGCTCCGAGGATATGGCATTGAACAGACAAAAAAGCACCGAAGAATCCATGCAGGAGAGCATGCGCCTTCTGTACGTGGCGCTCACACGCGCGACCGACAGGTGCTATCTGATGAACTGCAATATCCACAGGAGCTATAATACGGCGCTTGAAACGCTTCTGCTGGGCGAAGACGCATCATCGCTCAACTCGGATTACATAAGACTCGAACCTGCACCGCAAACAGATGTCATAAAAAGTGTACCCCCTGAAAAGGCAGCACCTGAACTTGCTGCAAGGCAGTTCGAGGCAGGCATTGACATGAGCTTCGGCATCATGAGCTATACATCGCTCAGCAAGGGCGTTTATTCGGAAGGCCGCGATGTGGATGCATCCACCAACCGCCGCGGAGACCAGCCCGCGGGCCTCGGCATACCGTCCATGCCCAAAGGCGCTGCAACCGGCAACATGCTCCATGAAGTAATGGAGCTTATCGACTTTAAAAATCCGGATGCAGACCTCATCAAAGAGGTAATGAAAAGACACGGTTTCGATGAGAAGTGGCTCGATGCTGTAAGTTTAATTATACAAAACGTCCTTTCAGTGGAGGTTGAGCCGGGTTCCAGGCTGGAAGGCATAGGCATGGATAAAAGGCTTTCGGAACTCGAATTCATGCTTCCAGTCGCAAGCCTTGACTCACAGCACCTGAACCCGGTCTTGAAACGTTCATATATGGACACCGACCTGAAGTCCATCCTCGAGGCGCTCGACATAAAACCTTCGCGCGGGTTTTTAAGGGGTTTCATTGATCTCGTGTTTGAACTGAACTGCAAGTTCTACATCGTCGACTGGAAATCGAACTATCTCGGACCCGAGCCGGAAGACTATGGTGATGAAGCCTTGAAAAATGAAATGACCGCCGAATATTATGTGCTGCAGTACCATATCTATACCCTGGCCCTTCACAGATACCTCATGCTGAGGCTCCCCGGATACAGCTATGAAAGACATTTCGGCGGAGTGCTCTATATCTTTCTAAGGGGCGTGAATAATAAGAAGCAGACCGGTATATACCGCGCAAGGCCTGATGAGAAAACCGTCGGCGCGCTGGCCGCCGGACTGCTGGGGGAGATGGACAATGTCTGAAGAAGCATTCGCCCAAATAGACCTCCACCTTGCCGGGCTGATAGAGAGGCTTTCCGGCAGCCGTACGGCTGGGTCAGCGGCAGCGCTCGCAGGCAGGGCCTTGAGCGAGCGTAACATCTGCGCAGACCTTGCCGGATACGCTGGCAGAGAAATTGAAAGCATCGGAGTCTTGCCCGATGCCGCGTCATGGGAAAAGGAGCTTCTGGCTTCAGGCGTCGTGAGCCAAGGTGATGATATCGCCCCTCTCGTACTCGATAACGCGGGCAGGCTCTACCTGATGAGATATTTCCTGTATGAACAGAGACTTGCCGGTAGAATTCTTTCGCTCGCATCACAGCCTGTATGTTTTGACGCGCGCAGGCTCAGAGAAGGCCTCGCCAGACTCTTCCCCGGAAATGCAGATGAGATCGACTGGCAGAAGATCGCCTCCATAGCCGCGGCCACAAGGAGCTTTTCCGTTATCACGGGCGGGCCGGGAACGGGCAAGACCACGACCGTGGCCAGGATACTCTGCCTTATCCTGGAGCAGGACCCCTCGCTTAAGATAGCCCTTGCCGCGCCCACCGGAAAGGCCGCCAAGCGTCTGGGCGAGGCGGTGTCGAATGCGCTCGGCGCGCTCGACTGCGAAAAGAGCATAAAAGACGCCGTACCGTACGAGGCCCTGACCATTCACCGTCTCATAGGGCTTGGCAGCGACCCGTCCAGACCTGCATACAACGAGAAAAGGCCCCTTGCTGCAGACGTCATCGTCATCGACGAGGCCTCCATGGTGTCTCTGCCGCTCATGTCAAGGCTTGTTTCGGCCATGAAGAACGGCTCGCGCCTTATACTCCTTGGCGACAGGGACCAGCTCTCTTCTGTCGAGGCAGGCTTCGTGCTTGGCGACATATGTGATAACGGAACCGTCCATGAATATTCGAGGGAATTCTCCCTGCTAGTGAAAGACCTGACAAGCCATGAACTACAGCACGGCGGAAAATCCCTGCAGGATTCCATTGTCGAACTCAGGAAGAACTACCGCTTCTCTTCGTCTTCCGGGATTGGCCTTTTGAGCACATGCATAAAAGAGGGCCGCTTCAGAGCCGGAATGCCGGAGCAGGATGGCGGCGTTGTCATCAGGCCTTCGCCCGGAAGGGCCGGGATAAGAAAGGCACTTGCCGAAACCGTGATAGAGCGCTTCTCGCCGTACATAAAGGCCAGGGACATGGGTGAAAAGCTCGATCTTTTCAACTCGTTCAGGATACTGTGTGCGCTGCGTGAAGGCCCTTACGGCGTATCGGGCATGAATGCGGCTGTCGAGGGCATACTAGCCTCGGCCGGACTTATCTCTCCCCGCGGCGAATACTATGATATGATGCCTGTCATGATAACCAGAAATGACTACACGTTGAGGCTCTTTAACGGTGACATAGGCATAGTTGCGAAGAGGCCGGACGGCAGGCTGGAGGCATGGTTCTCCCAGACATCAGGCAATGTGCAGACGATTAGGAATATCCCGGTGGCAAGGCTTCCGGAGAACGAACCCGTCTTTGCCATGACTGTCCACAAGTCGCAGGGCTCGGAATTTGATAATGTCCTTCTTATCCTGCCCGAAAAGGATTCCGAGGTGCTCACAAAAGAGCTCATCTACACCGGGATCACCCGCGCCAGAAACACCCTTGAGATATGGACGAATCCCGATATTCTGGAGACTGCTTCGAAAAGGACAGCACTCAGAGCAAGCGGCCTCAGGTATGCACTATGGGAATAAGATATCAAAGGATACTTGGGATTATGTCCTTTAATGTTAATACAAATTTATTAGGAGGAAATGAATGGAATTAACAAAAAGAGAACAAAAGATATTATCGCCAAATTATTATAAGAAGCTAAGGCTTTCTCTCTGGCTCGGGATTTTATTATTCTGCAGGCCTTGATCCATGACAAATTGACCATTTCGTCTCATTTCACGGTCTGATACATAAGGTCTTCCAAGAAAAAAGCAATAAGGTGTATTAATTGTCAGGTGCTGAATATGGGACCTGGGAACAAGTCCGGGTTTAATGATAAAGTATCAGGAGGCGTTATGCTATCACGTAATCTTGGACAATCAGGGATTTCAGTATCGGCCATCGGACTTGGATGTATGGGGCTTTCCGAATTTTACGGACAACCCGCGCAGGAATCTGATGCGATCTATCTGCTCCACAAGGCTCTAGATTTAGGGATCACTCATTTCGATACTGCGGAAATCTACGGCCTGGGACGCAATGAGCAACTGCTGGGTAAGGCCTTTGCCGGACGCTGGGACCGGATTGTTCTGGCTACCAAATTCGGTCCGCAAAGAGACCAGGCCACAGGGGCCTTCTTGGGGGTGGACGGCTCTCCAGCCAATGTCCGGAAATCCTGCGAAAAGAGTCTAAAGCGTCTGGGTACCGAAAGGATTGACCTCTATTATCTCCATCGTGTCGATCCGTCGACGCCAATTGAAGATACAGTTTACGAGATGGCTAAGCTGGCTCAAGAGGGCAAGATAAGGGCCCTTGGCCTGTCAGAGGCTTCTGCAAAAACCATCGAGCGGGCGCATGCCGTTCATCCCATTGCAGCGCTTCAGACCGAGTACTCCATATTCAGCCGTGATATTGAGAAGGACATCCTCCCCATCTGCGTAAAACTCGGTATCAGTCTGGTAGCCTACTCGCCCCTGGGCAGGGGGATGCTGACCGGCCGTTATACATCAATCGGTGATAGGCCAACCAGTGATGATGATTACCGGTCACAGATGCAGCCCCGGTTTCAGCCGGGAAATATCGAGTCCAACCTCAAGCTGGTGGAAGCTGTAAATGAGATCGCCGCTCAAAAGGGATGCATGGCGGCGCAGGTTGCCTTGGCCTGGGTGCTGGACCAAGGAGATCATGTCGTAGCTATTCCAGGCACGACCAAGCTAGCCAATCTTGAGACCAACCTCGGGGCGCTTGACTGCCGCCTAACAGAAGAGGATCGAGCTAAACTCAATAAACTGGCGGATCGGGTGTTAGGAGACCGGTACTCGCCTGAAGAGATGGCGGGGGTCAACAAGTAACAACTGCGGGACCAAGCCTTAACTCAGAGGTCAACAGCTTTAGACCCGGCACGCGCTTCGAGCGTAAATAAAAACTGCCAATGTCTGAAGGCCACAGAAAAAAATGCATTGTAAAACCGGGTTTAATAACCTCATGATTTAAGCAAAAAACTTGCAAAAAATTATCAATTCTTTAAAATACACTTCAGTCGCAACTGGCGTTCTAGATGGAAATAACCATCGGGAAGCTCCATTCTTCTGCCGTACGCCTGGGCAGGAGACAACAATTCAAAATAAATGGAGGGACCCATGGTTAAAAAGAGACAAGACGCAACAATCGAAAAATCTCATTTTGAAAATCATGAAAATCAGATCAACAGCAACTGGGAGGCTCTTGAGCAAAACGATCCTGAAGTATTTCAGGCCATTCTGGGTGAAGAGCAAAGGGAACGAAAAGGGATTGAACTGATCCCGTCTGAAAACTACACCTATCCGGAAGTTCTGGCCGCCAACGGCTCCATATTCACGAACAAGTATTCCGAAGGATACCCGGGAAAGCGCTATTACGGCGGACAGGAATTTACGGATAAAATCGAGAGCCTGGCAATCGAGAGGGCAAAAAAGGTTTTCCGATGTGACCATGTAAACGTCCAGGCGCTCTCGGGCTCTCCCATGAACCAGGCTGTTTATCTGGCTTTTCTGAAGCCTGGCGACACAATCCTCGGCATGGACCTTTCCCATGGAGGGCACCTTACGCACGGCGCACCGGTATCCCATATGGGGAAGCTCTTCAATTTTGTCAGATATAAAACCGATCCCGAGAATTCGGGCAGGATCGATTTCGATCTTTTAATGAAAACAGCGATGGAAACGAAGCCGAAGATTGTGCTCTGCGGTTATACATCATACCCGAGAGACTATAACTATGAGGATTTCAAAAGGGTGGCAGATAAGGTCGGCGCAATCACCATGGCGGATATCTCCCACATCGGAGGGCTGATCGCAGGCGGGGTCATGAAAAACCCCTTTGACAGCGGATTCGATATCGTTACCACGACGACGCATAAAAGCCTCAGAGGCCCCAGAGGCGCCCTGATCATGTGTAGGTCCGAATACGCCAATGCAATAGATAAGTCCGTATTTCCGGGGCTCCAGGGCGGGCCTCACATGCAGACAATAGCAGCAATCGCCGTGACACTGGGCAAGGCTCTTTCCCCTCAATTCAAGGAATATGCTGCGCAGATTTTAAAGAATTCCAGGGTGCTTGCAGAAACGCTCATGAAGAACAGAGTAAAACTGATTACCAACGGCACGGATAATCACATGATGGTGATAAATGCGGTAAAGAGTTTCGGAATAGACGGGAAAGAGGCGGAATGGCTTCTCGACCGCATATCCATAACCACCAATAAACAGATTATTCCGGATGACACAAACCCGCCTCTTAAACCGAGCGGCATCCGCCTCGGAACGCCTGCCGCAACAACCCGCGGCATGAAAGAGCCGGAAATGGTTCAGATCGGTAACTGGATCAGCAGGCTTCTTAAAAATGCACGGGATGAAGAATTGATCCGCAATATGAAGCAGGAGATCGAAGAATTCTGCATGAAATTTCCGGTTCCAGGACTGATCCTTGCTTAGGGCTTAATAATTGCAAGATCGGTTTCTTTTACTGCATATTTGACATCCCCTTGTCTGTTTTTCACAGGCATCGCAGGGAACTACTCGTGGATATTTTGTCCTATTTCCACCTGTTGAATTTCTTCAGCACGGTTTCGGCCTGGTCCCTGTCGGCAACGTTCACATGCATCCATACGCCTTCGGGTCTGAGCCCGGCTATCAGAATGTCCACCTCGTCGACCTCGACCTCCTGCAGCTGGATTCCCTTGCCCGCGGCCTGAATTTTTTTGTACAGGTCCATATAGTCGCTGGCCCTGCCCCGGCCTGCACCGTGGACCCACTGTATCATGTTGAGTTCCTCGATTGTAAGCAGGCTGTCAAGGTGCCTCATGCAGCCCGGGCCGTCCAAGTGGTGGACGTTCGCTTCCATATACCGGTTCTCTTCCCTGAGTCCTTCAAGGAAAACTTCGTTAAAATCTTTGGGAGAGATCATGTACGAGAAATCGTTCGAAGGCACATGCCACTTATAGGTGGATACGATACCGGGCCAACCCGTGCATGGCTGATGCGCTTTCGTAAGCTTGTCATAGTAGTAATCGTAAAGCCTGAAGAAATCCTGAGTCACTTTCTTCAGTGCTAGCTTTACCTGCTCCCTGTTGTCATAAAGGTCCATCGCCAGGTTCGAAGGCCCCCTGAATCCTGCAAGACAGTCGGCCCCCGGGTGTATATCGGGCCAGGAGACATAAAACTTGTTTTTCCCTGCATCGAGGAAACCGGCATACTGCTCTTCAAGCTTGAGGAAATACTGATTCTTCCAATCAAAGGACAGTTTATCGGCATCATCCCATTTCATCAGGAACGGTTCTATAAAGGACGTGTCCTGCTCGAAGTGCAGCGTACCCCCGTAACATGCGGCAAAGAAATCGGGCCCAAGATTGGGCATGACCCTGGGCAGTGCGTCGCCCATGCAGCATGTACCCATAGCTATCGCAGACCAGAGCTTGACCTGAAAGTCCGTATCGAGCCACCACTCTTCGAATGAGGCATGCCGCTTTTCCGGGAACGGATAGTCAGGGTTATACTCGAAAAATGTCAGATCAACCACGGGCCGGTCGATGATTTCTCTATGCCAGGCCGCATCCTGCCTTTTGATGCGCATCTCCCAGTCATCAATATTCTCGATGGGCATTATATCATTGATGTCAATCATGATATCACATACCCATCAGGGTTCTCCCAAGATCGGCCGCTTCCGCGGCATTCTCGGCATAACCGTCTGCATTTATGCTGATGGCGAACTCTTTATTGACAGGGGCCCCTCCTACAATAACTTTTGCAGGTATGCCTTCAGAACGCAGCCCATCGATGATGGTCTTCATATAGGACATTGTCGTAGTCAGCAGGGATGATATGCCGATTATATCGGGATTATGCTCTTTTGCTGCATGGACAAATCTTTCCAGACTGACATCAGTACCCAGATCAATCACTTTGAATCCGGCGCCCTTGAACATTATCCCGACCAGGTTCTTGCCTATGTCATGCAGGTCTCCCTTTACAGCGCCAATAATAAAAGTGCCTTTGGATTCGACTCCGACTTTGACCATTTCGGGTTCCAGTATGCTCAGGGCTTTGTTCATGGCACGTGCCGCAATGAGCATTTCAGGCACGAATATTTCGCCTTTTTTGTATTTATCGCCTATTTCCTGCATGGCTGAAACAAGTCCGTTCTCAAGGATATCCGACGCGCTTATCCCTTCCTTGATGGCGTTTTCCGTCAGTTCCGCCGCCATATCCATATCACCGGTATAGACCGCACTGGAAAGTCTCTCCAACAATTTCATAATCACCTCACCGGGAAAATTTCCCTTGTATTTTTACAGGTTAAACGGAACTTCTCCAACACATTTCAAATATCATTATTTTATAAAAGAACTGTTTTTTCTTTTTTGAACCCGGTCTCAGCCCCTGCCGAATTTGAAGATTGTAGCCTCTCTGTAAATTCTTCCCGGATAGAGTTCAATAGTCGGGAAATCAGGATGATTAGGCGAGTCAGGATAATGCTGCGTCTCCAGGCAGAAGCCGCCCCTCTTCTGATAAACGGCACCGGATTTTCCCTTCACGCTTCCATCGAGAAAATTGCCCGAATAGAATTGCATGCCCGGCTGAGTGGTAAACACCTCCAGAACCCTTCCGCTTTTAGGTTCTCTGACAATGGCTGCCTTTCTGAATTTTCCCGTATCACCCGAGATGACATAGTTGTGATCGTACCCCCCGGCAAGCATCAGCTGTTGATAGTTTTCGTTTATCCTGTCGCCTATCCTTGTTTGAATCTGAAAGTCCATCGGCGTATTTTTTACTGAAAGCTCGGCGCCGATGGGTACAAGACTTTTGTTAACGGGAAGGAAGTATTCCGAGTTGAGCCACAGTTCATGATCAAGTATGTCGCCCGAACCTGCCAGATTGAAATACGAATGGTTTGTAAGGTTGACAACCGTTTTTTTATCGGTCTGTGCAAAGTAGTCGATTCTCAGGGCATTATCATTTTTCAATGAAAAAACCACTCTGACCAGGAGATTGCCGGGATAGCCTTCTTCATTATCAGGGCTTAAATATGTCATTTCAAGACTTAGGCCGTTTTCGAGCTCAACCTCTCTGGCCTTCCACAAAACCTTGTTGAAACCTTTCAACCCGCCATGAAGATGCGAATCTCCAGCATTTCTGGCAAGTTCGTAAACCCTGCCGTTAAGGGTGAATCTGCCCTTGTCAATCCGGTTGGCTACCCTGCCGATTGTTGACCCTGCATATATACTGTCGTTAAGGTATTCCTCGGCGGTATCATAGCCGAGAACCACATCGGCCATTATCCCAGCTGTATCGGGACAGATTACAGATACTATTGTCGCGCCGAAATCTGTCAGTTTGACCTCGATATCCCCTGCAGAAAGATGCCAGAGACTAGCTTCCTTGCCATCGGACAGCCGGCCGAATTCAAGTTGTTCAATCTTCATAAACTTTTCTTTAGTTCCACGTTGACAGTCTATTTAACTGCCTGTCCGGCTTTTTCTTCTTTATGGAAAGGATCATAGAAAAGACTCTTGGGAAGATCATAGACAATCTTTTTCACTGCCAGAAAAGGGAAGCCGACTATATATCCCACACCGTATGAAAGCCATACCACAGGCTTGCTGCCCATAACCGCCAGTTCGGTACCGACAGGTACGGGATTGTCTTTTTCAGGATCCTGCCCGGTTTCGAAGAGAATGATCGGGAAAACGCCGTACCCTAATATACCCGCAGGCACTACGATAACCATTCCCAGAGGCAGTCCGACCAGACCGCCGGCCATCATTCCTATATATGTCGGGAATAAAACAGCGAATCCCTCGTTCTTATAAGGTACCGGAGGAAGAGTCATCTTGATGCTTGAAATCGCATCGTCCTGGGGATCGTTATTGCCTTCGGGCAGTGACAGTTCCGGTTTTGCCGGACTTGAATCGGCGTTTGCAACCTGAACATCTGCAGAATATGAGCTGGTACCAATAAGAAGCATCAGGACCGTGAAGAATATAACCGCCGCAAGACCTTGCTTCCTTTTTAACATCATTTCCATTCATCCTCCTTATACGGTCTATCTCCGGATAAATCTTGAAAACAGAAGCAATCCCCGTAAGAATCGGCATGTTTCCAATAATGTTTCACCTGCTGATTACTCCTTTTCAGCTTCCTTCTCAACTCAAATGTTATCGGCATTCCCATTTATGGTATATCGAAACGGCGTGATTTTTTCTTTTAAGATCGGTTCAATTCTGGAAACTGTTCTTGACCCCATGAGTAAAACATTTATACTTTATCCAAAACTTTTTTAATGAGGTGGTTGCATGAGAAAACTGCTCATTTTCATACCGGTTGCAATAATAATGTTCATTCCGGGAATTTCCATTGCTGCGGAGCCTGATGATTATATAAACCTCAAGGCGGGCTGGTTCTGGCCCAATACATCTTCCAAAGGGCTGAAGGACTTCAAGCAGGCGCCGGTTTACGAATTCGACTATGGCAGAAATTTCGGCAGAAATTTTTCTTTAGAGCTTGGCGGGACATATTATCAAACTAAAAGCGAAGACAACTCTGATTACACGGTAAAGTTCTATGGCCCCTTGGCAACCCTGAAAGGCAAAATACACCCGATAGATCAGGTTGAGCTCTACATAGGTGCCGGCGCCGGATATTACTGGAGCGAAGTGGATAATAAAGACCTCAATACCAAAGGCAGCGGCATCGGCTGGCATGCGGTGCTAGGCGGCGGATACAGGATAATTGACAGTCTGGCCCTGGGGGTTGAAGGAAAATACTCACAGACGAAACTAAAATCCGACGACTGGACCGACAATATCGACTTCGGCGGAATATCCGCCTCGCTTTACCTGAAGTATATGTTCTGAAACAAGCAGAGTGAAGGATGGAAAAACCTTCACCCTGCATCATATCAATTGCTGCGACCTGACCCCTTGGGTTTTCCTCATCACCGCGGCATCAGCGCGAACACACCCCAGCCCAGGTATTCACGCGAGTAAGTCACGTAACGCCCGGGTTCCGAGCTAAGTTGGTCCCGGACCTCTTTCGCCATATCGTCGCCGGGATTGGCTTCAAGCCACCTTCGCATGGTGAGCCATTTGGCTGCCTCGTATCTGTCCCAGCCGTCCTGGTCAGCCAGAACCATTTCAACGACATCGTAGCCGAGCCGGCCGAAAGACGCGATAAGTTCCGGAAGTATGAAAAAATCTGAGATTGAGTGGGCAAGACACCCTTTGGCGATATCTTCGGTCGGCGGCAACTGCCGCCAGTAGGGTTCGCCGATGAGGATTATCCCTCCGGGGCCGAGGCTCCGCGCCAGAAGTTCGATGGTGCCTGCGACACCTCCACCGATCCAGGTGGCACCGAGGCAGGCTGCCACACCGACCTTTTCGTCAGAGACGTAGCCCGCAGCATCGCCGTGGATGAACTTGACTCTATCGGCGACGCCGAGTTCAACAGCACGGCGTTCCGCCTGCTCTGTAAACAACCGGCTCATATCGATGCCGGTGCCGGTAATGCCGTGATCGCGCGCCCAGGTGCACAGCATCTCCCCCGAACCGCTGCCGAGGTCGAGCACCCGGGTCCCGGTTTCCAGACGCAGCGCCGCGCCGAGAGTGGCGAGCTTTTCGGACGTGAACGGGTTATGTATGCGGTGAGCACTTTCAGTGATGTTAAATATCCGTGGAATGTCCATTTCAAAAAATCTCCTTTCGGGTGTTAATAAGCAAGAAAAGGTGTCTGATAGCTTCTAATTCCAGATCTATTTGTCAATTTTTGTGACCTGACCCCTCCCAGTTCCTGTATCCGGGTAATCGAAAGTGAATAGGATATGACCAACAAATTTGTCAAACTAAATTGTATATCAAAAAAAGGCCTTCCGGTTTCACTTGAGCTTTCCTTTCTGATTTCTTAAATGATGAATTAACCACTTGATGTTTAACGTGGCGTGTTATATTTTACAAGATATGATCAAATCCTTCAAATGCAGAAATACTCAGTTAATATTTGAAGGTAAATGTCCGAAACAATTTAAGGCATTTAAGTCAACGGCAGAACGTAAATTGCAATTGTTGGATTCTGCAATGACGATTGAGGATTTGAAAAGTCCGCCCGGCAACCGGCTCGAACAGTTAAAGGGAAACAGGACAGGTCAATGGAGCATCAGGATAAATGATCAATTCAGACTGTGTTTTCAATTCGAAAATGGCGAAGTAAGTCAAGTGGAAATAGTGGATTATCACTAAGGAGACAAAATATGGAAATAAAAAACAAAATGCGTCCGATTCACCCCGGAGAAATACTGAGAGAGGAATATCTCATTCCGCTTGAGATGACCGCGCATGCCCTTGCACTTGAATTGAAGGTTCCTGCACCGCGCATCAATGATATTGTCAGAGAACGCCGATCAATAACCCCGGACACTGCACTCAGGCTCAGCCGCTACTTTAACACCTCACCTGAATTCTGGCTTAACCTTCAGACCGTTTACAATCTGAAAATCGCCAGAAAAGAGCTGGGTTCTAAGATTAACAAGGAAGTACAGATTCGCAAGGCGGCATGAATTATGACACAAGTCTATTCGTTATTTTTTGCGACATGTCCACTCTGGCTTTGATAAATGAAGCTTCAATTAAGCTGCACGTCCGCATAAGGAAGGCAATATGCCAAACGAAATAATAAACGAGGTTGACTATGAAGAAACACCACCCCCGTCTGATCTCTGGAGAGCCACCGAATATAAATATGCCAATGACATTATCCAAAATGGTTTGCTCTACCTCAGAAACGTCCAAGAATATAGGGAAGATTTAGATCCCGAACGTGGTGATGCTACTGAGACAGATGGTCATTTTGTCCGACATGACGTACCATGCACTACCAGTCACACAAATCCGATCTTTTTATGGTGCACAACCCTCGAATCTGATCCGGATACAGTGCTCACAATATGGCGTAACTACGACACTGTCATTCACATTAGTGATCCTCAAGCATTAGCAGAACGAATTTTGCGAGCTGCTGTAATCAAAGGAGTGAGAGGAATTTCGTTCCACGCTGGCACGACAATCTACAATAAGGATTATAATGCCCCCCGTTTTTCAGACCACTGAATAAGGTGGATATTGGGAAAGGATTTATTGAAGATTTGAGGATGAGATGACCGAAAATCCTGTTAGCGGGGTAGAGATGAACAAGAGAAGAACACATAGTAATGAATTCAAGGCCATGGTGGCGCTTGAGGCTGTCCGGGGCGACAAGACGATAAACGAGATAGCATCTGATTATAAGATTCATCCGAATATGATTGCCAAGTGGAAAAAGCAGCTCATGGAAAGAATACCTGATGTATTTGAACACGGGATGAAGGAAAAACCCGATGATGCTGGAAAGGAAGAGCTTTACAAACAGATAGGGAAAATGAAGGTCGAACTGGACTGGTTGAAAAAAAAAGTCGGACTTATCGGTTGAGGACAAGCGTATGCTGATAGAACCCGGGCATGAAGTAAGCATCAGGAAGCAATGCGAGCTTATCGGGCTCAACCGGTCGAATCTTTATTATAAGCCGGTTCCGGAATCCGAAGAGGATATCCGGATAAAGAATATGATAGATGAGATCTACACGGATAAACCGTTTTACGGATACAGGAAGATGACG
>DATCTV010000061.1 GCA_036567785.1 Desulfomonilia bacterium
GGGCATTCCGCAAAAAGATAATCCGATGTTTTATCCCCTGGTAATTTTATCCCCAGGTAAATGAAAGGCAAACCTTATGGCTTCTGCTTGCCCCCCATTCCCAAAAACAGCCAATACCTATTTGGGCAACAGGCCGTTTAACCTTGACAAATAAGGATATGCAAGAAGTTCGTTGAAAATAAGTTACTGCCGCTTATCAAACCTCGGTCGCTCCCTTATAATCAATCAGCCTTCTATTGATAAAATTGCAAATAATGCAGCCTGGATCAGTCAGTTGATGTGGCCTTTGATCAGAAAAGTTTCTGATCCAGAACCCACTGATATGTTTCTATAAGTGCGTCAAGTGCGCTCTTTTTGGGTTTGTAGCCGATGACCCTTGTTGCTTTTGATATGTCATAGTCCCCTCCTGTAAGCGAAAACGGCAGGAGTTCCGCCGGTGTGTCGGTCATGGGCAGCGAGATGTCCAGTTTTACGGCAAGATACACAATCGGCGGCATGATCCAGTGCGGTATATGTGTAATTCTTGATTTGGAGCCGACAGCTTCGATGAAGCGGGAAAAGAACTCTCGTGTAGGTTCGGCAGGACCTGCGGAAATATTAAAGGCCTCGCCGTCGGCCTCCTTTATTTCGTATGCGGCGATGAATGCATCCGCCACATCGGTTGCGGCAACTATGGTAAACGGGATATCCGGGCCGCCGGGAAGAGGCAGCGGTTTGCCGTAATAGACGCGGCGCATCATGGAAAGCGCCGCCTTCTCATGATAGAAACCCGCACCCATGATCATGGGCATACGCATGAATGAAACCTTCAGACCGTGTTTTTTCCTGTAATCTAGCAGCATCTGCTCGCACTCCCATTTGTTGCGGCTGTAGGTTCCGGTAAACAGCTTGGGCGACTCCTCATGAATTGGAAAATCCTTCTGAGCACCGTAGATTTCGATTGTAGAGGCGAAAATAAGCGCAGGAACGCCATGGCGCACGCATCCTTCCGCCACATTTTTAGTACCGCCCACATTTATCTGCCAGAAACCGTCTTTTGAAAGCCGGGCCTGCGGCATGCGGCCTGCCAGATGGAAGGCAACCGAGCATCCTCTGCAGGCTTCCATAACTAATCCGGCATCTGTGACACTGCCTTTTATGAAATCAACAGAGCCCAGATTTTCCGGAGGGGGAGAAAGATCAATAACTCGGACCTGCATTCCCCGATTCAACAAGGCTGAGACCAGATGACGGCCCAGCAGGCCGCTGCCTCCCGTCACCAGGGCTTTCAGTTCATTCGAATCATCTTGAGCCATATAAACCTCCCTTTACTTGACCATATTCAAATACTTGCATTATATTGGCAGACAACCGCTTTGTCAAAAAGGAGAATGCCATGTTTGATCATGTCTGGGCAGAAGGACCGCTGAGCTTCATAATCGCCCCGCAGGACAACATCCCATCGCCGGATGTTCTGCAAAATGCCGAGCTCTATTTCGCCTGGGGCTATCTAATGAACCCCCGTTTTGTAATGAAGCTGCTCGGCCATGCCATCCCCATTGCGCCTGCCGTGCTCAAGGGATACCGCAGGGGGGAGTTTCTGAATAACGGCAAGCGCGATTTCAATCTGATCCCTGACGAAAAGGGCGTGGTTATGGGGGTTGTCCTCATTTCTCCCAGTAAAGAGGATATTGTAAAACTCGATACATTCGAACAGGTCCCTAAGGTCATGGTCAAGCGCAGGATTGAAGTCATGACCGGAGACCTTGTGCGTGAGGCCAATACCTACATGAGGGTCTGAGAATCGTTCATAATAACCGGCAAGGCGTCTGATGTTTTGCGTATCAGCGGACACCTTGCCTGATCCGGCTGACAGTTTTCAGGTACGGAGATTTTTAAAATATTTTTTGACACCCGGGTGCACTCACTTTATACTTCCTTAATTGTGTAGTGGATTCATATCAATTTCAAATCAAGGAGACGAAGAATGGCCAAAAAGAGGACTTACTACGAGCTTTCAATGGAGAAAGAATGGCGCGAAGACACAAGGCGCGCGTACATCACGATAGAGTCCATGGGCGAATCTGTGCTTCTTCTCAAGGAGGACGATGTTCTCGAAGTGCTTGACGGCGCATACGACATGCACTGTCACGCATTTCCGGACCCTCTCATAGACACGGGCTGGGATCAGATCCAGGTCACGAAGGCGGCTACCGACATCGGTATGGGAGGAGTCGTTTTCAAGGCCCACACATTTCCTACGGCCGCGACAGTTCCTTTCGTCAATCAGGCGGTGGAAGCTTACGCAAAGGCTCTCGACAAAAAGCCGGCTCATGCATACGGCGGCATCGTCCTCAATAATTATGTGGGAGGCCTCAATCCCGAATCGGTCGAGATGTGCGCAAGACTTGGCGGCAAGGTGCTCTGGCTGCCGAGCCACGATTCGGCGCACCATAACCGGGTTATAGGCGAACCCGGCGGGATAGAGCTGCTTGACAAAAACGACATGCCTGTAAAAGCGCTTTATGAAATATTCGAGATAGCGGCCAAGCACGATATGATCGTTGATCCATGCCATGCAGGGACCAAGGAGAGATTCATCGTCGTAGAGCAGGCCAAAAAGCTGGGCGTGAAAAGGTTCATGATTACTCATCCCAACTGGAACGTTACCAAGATGACGCTCGAACAGGAGCGGGAGATAGGCAGAATGGGAGGGTTTATAGGCCTCTTCTGCTATGGCGACATCCCGAACTTTAACAACCCGAACTGCGACCCCCTTTACGTGATCGAATGCATCAAAAAAGTAGGTCCCGACCGCTGTTTCATAGCATCCGATCTTGGAACCGTGGTCAATGTCCCGCCAGCGGAAGGCATGAAGCTATTCGTACGAATCCTCCTGGCAATGGGCATAAAAAAAGCCGACATACGAAAGATGTGTGTGAACAACCCCAGGTATCTGCTGGGACTCGACTGATTGGAGGCGGCTTGACATGGCCGGTAACCATCTGCTTAGAGATATTATCAGGCGGCCGATTCCGCTTCCGTATCATCCCCTTTATCGTTTCTACAACGGCGGCGGGCTTGTGAGAAAATTCCGGGGTCTTCCGGATACAGGCGACGGCTGGTGGTCTGAGGACTGGGTAGGATCCTGCACGGTGGCAGGCAATAGAGGACCTGACGGTTTAGAACAGGGCCTCAGCACTGTGGAGGCCAACGGTGCAGGTACCGTCACACTCAAGAGCCTGGTTGATAGCTTTCCCGAAGAGATGATCGGCGCAGGTTTTGCAGAGCGCTTCGGAGCTGATATAGCATTTCTGGTCAAGATACTTTCGCCTGCCGGGCCGGTTCCCCTTCACATACACCCTGACAGGGCCTGGACAAGAAAAAATCTAAATTCCGGATTCAGCAAAGTGGAAGGATGGATACTTCTGGATACGCCCGGCGACGGCATCGAGCCGGCATATTTCGCAGCCGGCTTCAAGGACGGTGTGACCAGGGAATGGTTCCGCAGTATGGTTGACAGCAAAAACGGGAAGGCTATGCGTGAAATGCTCCATCGTACCGAGGTTCATCCCGGTGAAGTGTATGTCGCCTACCCTGGAGTACCTCATTGTGTGGGTCCTCAGGTGCTTGCAATCGAGGTACAGGAGCCGACCGACCACATGGTCATCGCCGAGTGGGACGGTCTTGATGAAGCCGCTGCGACAATGGGTCTCGGATGGGACAGGGCGCTTGAGTTTGTCGATTTCATGCCGGTTGAAAAGGAGGCAGCTATTGCAAGGGCCCGCCAGCAGCCAATCATTCTGCGCGAGAAAGGGGATAACCGCGAGACACGCCTTGTCAATCCAGACGTGCTCGATTATTTCGACGTCACCCGTCTCGATGTGTCGGATGAGATTGCGATTGAAGACAACCGCTTCTCGATTGACATCGTCATTGAAGGAACAGGTGCGATAGAGGGCGATTTCGGCAAAATACCTGTCCGAAGAGGCGAGGCGTTCGCCTGCGCCGCATCTCTGGGACACCGTTTTCAAGCCCAGGGAAAACCGCTTACTATCGTGCGCTGCATGGGGCCGCTCATCTGAGAAGTAATATTTGATAAATCAAATGCAGTCAAAACTGGACATAATTAACTGGAGGTTGAAAATATGCCGGTAAGAAAGTTCAAGTCATCCATCAGCGAAGGAATCCTCAAGCCTGAGTTCATTTACGTGAAGGATGGGGTTACGACCTTCGAGTGCAGGGAACTCATTTCGGAAGAGGCGAGCGGGGCAAAGAATGTATGCATTTTCAGGGCGGTTTTCGGGCCTCGCGAAGAACATTCCAAACACGTTCATACGAACTGCGATGAAATCGTATATTGCGTGAAAGGACGCGGCGCCGAAGGAATAGAAGTAAGCGAAGGTGTATGGAAAGAGTTTGAATACGTGCCGGGAGTGATCATGCATCTTCCGAAAGGAACTGCCCACTACACCAGAAATCCCGACTATTTCGAGAACCTGGAGTTGATAGGGATTTTCCTCGGCGTTCCCAACATGGACAAGAAGACGACAGGGTACAAGTCAAAAGGGAAGGTTCTGAAGTCCGAGAAAGTGATAGTATAGAAACTCCTGCTACATAATACATGACAAATTCAATATATTTCTGACAGGGCGTCAGAACAAATTTTCGCTTCACAAAAATTGACGTACCTAAGGTACGCCCGAAGGATGAGGGCTATCTGCCCGAATCAACGGTATGCGCAGTTATTATGCCCTGTTTTTAAACTGCGGCAGGTACTCTGCATGCGCCTCAAGCATCTCATCCAGCAGGTTCCCGGCCTCTTCTATCGTGAGTTTCCCTGCGACGAAAGGATCGAGTTCAAAGGCCTGCTGCGCAATCTTCCTGTCTCCCGTAAGTGCGGCGTCAAGCGTCAATTCCTGAACCGCGAGATGATGCCTCAAATGCGCCGCAAGGGCTTCAGGCAAAGCCCCAACATGAACCGGGAGAACGCCATAACGGTTGACCAGAGTGGAAACTTCCACAATGGCTTCATTGGGCAGATTATCGATCGCCCCGTGGTTGGGAACGTTGAGTACATGGACCTCGCCCCGGTTCTCCACGATTGATTCCATCACTTCCACAACCTGCACAGGTTCGATTTCCGGTATGTCATCAAGGCAGGCCTCTTCCTCCCCGCAAATCCACCTGTTCACCATGGCCTCCCATTGTACGATTACATCCCGTTCGACTTCGAGGTCATGGACGGGATTGTCATACTTCATGTTAAGGTTCTGTACCCTGCCTTCATATGTATCGTCCAGCTTGCAGATAGAGGGGAAGAATTCCGTCCAGTGAGGCCATGCGATGGGAAGGACGCCGTATGTTTCTATGCACCAGCGGATGACCGGTTGGTCGGATTCCTTAAGTATCATGGGGATTGCGCTGCGGCCGTCTTTGAAGAGCAGTTCGGGGATGCATGCGCAGTGGTTGATCCCGGCAGCCAGCGGCGGCAGGGCGAGTTCTTCAGGCTCCACCCCGGCCCAGCCCGCCAGAAAATCCGCATCGCGCACATAGACCCCGTTCGTGCAGATGCTTATGGCATTGACACGTGTCTCCCTGCGCATTGCCCGGCACAGAACCGTAGCAGGATTGGTGTAGTTGAAGAGTATGGCGTCAGGAGAGACCTCCTGAAGGTCTTTACAGACCTCGACCAGCGGGGTGACATGCCTGAATGCACGCATTATACCGCCCGGGCCGACAGAGTCGCCGATTGGCTGGCAGATTCCATATTTTGCCGGGATCTCGAGATCCTTTTCCCAGGCGTCATATCCGCCAACGGAAATGGCAGCGATGACAAAGTCCGCCCCCGAAAGGGATTCGCGACGGTTAGTAGTGCTCTTTATTATAAGCTGAGCCCCGGTTTTTTCCACAAGCAGCCTGCCCAGCGTTTCCATCAACTCGAGACGGTGAGGGTCTATATCCATCAGCATGATTGTGCTTCCCTGAAAGGTTTCAGACTTGATGAAAAGGGAGATCAATTGGGGTGTGAAAATACTGCTTCCTCCGCCGACGACAGTGATCTTAAAGGCCATCGAACTCTCCTTGATTGAATTTTCAAAGAATACTTTCCAAACTCGCCAAGTATAGGGAAATGCATGCGGGGTGTCAATTAATGAAGACCGGACAACGGATAATTTTCAAGGCATAAACTTAAATGATTATTATTGGTGGAGCCGAAGGGGATCGAACCCTCGACCTCATGAATGCCATTCATGCGCTCTCCCAACTGAGCTACGGCCCCACACTGTCAGGATAGTGCTTGTGGGTAGCATATAAAAAACCGTATTTGCAACAATAAATTGATTTCCGGAACAGGTAATGTCCTTAGATTAATTGGCCTTAGCGGTTGCTTCTTGTCATGAAAAATGGCCTGTGATAGACAATTATAATATTAAGAAATCAAGGGGGACAATATGTCCGGTCACAATAAGTGGAGTACCATCAAACATAAGAAAGGGGCGGCTGACGCTAAAAGAGGCCAGCTCTTCAGCAAGCTGATCAAGGAAATTACTGTGGCTGCAAGAATGGGCGGAGGAGACCTGACGTCCAATGCCCGTTTAAGAACCGCCGTATTGACGGCAAGAGCAGCCAATATGCCAAAGGACAACATAGACAGGGCTATCAAAAAGGGTACGGGCGAACTCGAAGGATTCAACCTTGAGGAATTCTCATACGAAGGATACGGCCCCGGCGGAGTGGCCATTATGCTTTCAGTGCTGACTGACAACAAAAACAGGGCTGTTGCGGATATAAGGCATCTCTTTGCGAAATATAACGGGAACCTGGGAGAGAACGGATGCGTCGCCTGGATGTTCGACAAAAAGGGAGTGATAGTCGTAGAAAAAAGTGCAGTCGATGAAGACACACTTTATGACATAGCGCTCGGCGTGGGTGCTGATGATATAAGCGACCAGGGAGAAAGCTTTGAGATACTTACAGAACCTTCCATGCTCGAAGATGTAAGGGCCGCACTTGAGGAGAAAAATATCGCATATACAAGTGCGGAAGTCTCGATGATTCCCAAGGATACCGTTAAAGTGACAGGCAAAAGCGCCCAGCAGGTGCTCAAGCTGATGAGCCTGCTCGAAGACCATGACGATATACAGTCCGTATCTTCCAATTTCGATATCGACGACGAGGAAATGGCTCAATTCCAAGGATAAATGATTATCTGCGCCTTTGATCCGGGTACGCACTGCACAGGATACGGGGTTCTGGATATCGGGTGTAATTCGGTTAAACACATTGCTCACGGTACGATAAAGCCAAAATCCGAAGGGCTTTCGGAAAGGCTTAAGGAAATCCATCTCTGCGTGAAATCCATTCTGGAAAAATACAAACCGGCCGAAGCGGCGATAGAAACTTCTTTTTATGCGGTTAATGCCCAGACAGCGCTCAAGCTCGGCCAGGCAAGGGGCGTGATCATACTGGCAGCAACCCTTATGGACCTGCCTGTTTTTGAATACACGCCTACCGAAATCAAGAAGGCCACTTGCGGATACGGCCATGCCGGGAAGGATCAGATCAGCGACATGGTTGCCATGCTGCTCGGCATGAAGAAAAAGTCGATCAGCTCAAAGGATGCTACGGACGCCCTTGCAGTGGGAATCTGCCACGGCGCATCCAGGAGGATAAGGAGGCTGACGCCGTGATAAGTTTATTGAAAGGTGAAGTTTACAGCGTTGTGCCGGGCAGCCTTACGGTACTGGCCGGCGGTGTCGGCTATCTCGTCAACATACCGGCCGGTGCTGAAATCACCCTTAAGCCGGGACACGAGATAACCATTTCGACCGTACTGATTTCAAGGGAAGATTCTCTTGAACTTTACGGTTTTCCGGATCCCAGACAGAAGGAGATGTTCTCGCTCCTGATAGGCGTTTCGGGCGTCGGGCCGAAAACGGCGATGAACATAATTTCCGGCACCGAGCCGAACAGATTTCTGGATGAGGTCGTGAATGAGAACATTAACTATCTCTGTTCTCTTCCCGGTATTGGCAGGAAAAGCGCGCAGCGCATAGTGCTTGAACTGAAGGAAAAGATCATGAAACATTATCCGCGTCAGGCAAGAGGTGTACAGGCGCCATCCGAGGACGCGGTTCAGGCGCTCATTGCGCTCGGCTATTCTGACAGTCAGGCCAGGAAAGCGGTTGCGGGGATAAAATCGGATAATGTCGAGGAAATAATAAGGGCGGCGCTTAAGGAAATGTTATGAGCAAGGATGAATTGACAGGCAAGATAATGGACCGCGACGAGGCGGATTTCGAGTCAAACATAAGGCCGAAAACGCTCAAGGAATATGTCGGTCAGGATGCACTTAAGGCCAACCTCGATATATTCATCAAGGCGTCGCGCTCAAGGGGCGAGCCTCTTGACCACTGTCTGTTCTATGGTCCGCCGGGCTTGGGCAAAACCACGCTCGCCTATATCATTGCAAACGAGCTGGAAGTGAACATCAAGGTAACGAGCGGACCTGCAATTGAAAAATCAGGCGATCTCGCCGCAATACTCACCAACCTTGAAAAGGGCGATGTGCTGTTCATCGATGAAATCCACAGGCTTGGTTCTGCTGTCGAGGAGATACTTTATCCGGCAATGGAGGAATTCAAACTCGATATCGTAATAGGACAGGGACCGTCGGCTAGGTCGATAAGGATCGACCTGTGTCCGTTCACGCTGGTTGCGGCTACAACCCGTGCGGGCAGGATTACGTCGCCCTTGAGAGACAGGTTCGGAATAATAGGCCATCTTGAATTTTATACAAGAGATGAACTTGCGCATATACTTAAAAGGTCGGCAAGAATCCTCGGGATTGAGGCGGATGAAAAAGGGCTCGATGAAATCGCCCACAGGTCGCGCGGGACCCCGAGGATAGCAAACAGGCTTTTAAGAAGGGTGCGCGACTTTGCAGACGTGATGGGCGACGGGATGATAAGGCATGATATTGCGGACACGGCCCTGACCAGACTGGATATTGACGCAACAGGTCTCGACAGGATGGATCGCAGGATCCTTGAAGTGATGATACGGCAGTTCGGCGGCGGACCAGTCGGTATCGATTCTCTGTCTGCGGCAATCGGTGAAGACAAGGATACCATAGAGGACGTTTACGAGCCTTTCCTCATACAGAACGGCTATGTTAACAGAACCCCCAGGGGCAGACAGGCGGCGGCCAAGGCGTACAAGCATCTTAATATAAAACGACCAAGACAGATGGAGGTTCTTGAAGATGAGTAACCCGATAACCGGGCCAATGAAGCCGGCCTTTCTGATACTGACCCCGGCCTGTGTAATGCTGGGCATATCGACAGCGGTCCTGAGCGGTACCATGCCAAGCGCAATAAATATAATCATTGTGCTTGCGGGAGCAGTCTGCGCGCATATCAGCGTGAATGCTCTCAATGAATACGATGATTTTAAAAGCGGGCTTGATCTCGTAACAGTTCCGACACCTTTTTCGGGCGGAAGCAAGGCACTTCCCGAAAATCCGGAAAAGGCCTGGTACGGCCTGGCGACAGGCATAATATCGCTTGTTGTCACATGCGCCGTCGGCATCTATTTTGTTTATATCAGGGGGCTCATGCTGCTGCCGCTTGGCATACTCGGTGTGGTCATAATAGTGCTTTATACGAAATGGATAACGAGATCCCCATTTTTATGCCTTATGGCATCCGGGCTTGGATTCGGCCCCCTTATGGTCATGGGGACGCACTTTGCGCTGACAGGTTCTTATAACTGGGCTTCCTTCGTTGTCTCTCTTGTGCCTTTCTTCCTTGTGAACGACCTTCTGCTGTTGAATCAGTTTCCTGATGCCGCAGCAGACAGCACTGTCGGAAGGAAGCATCTCCTGATCGACAGTGGCCCAAGGAAAAGCGCCAGGATATATGTAATCTTCCTCTTTGTCTCATTCATCCCGGTTGTAGCTGGCGTGGCTGCGGGAATCCTTCCTGTGACGAGCCTGATCGAGCTTGTGTTTCTGATTCTGGCAATCGATATCTCCCGCGGGGTTCTCAAGAACGCCGAAAACCTTCCGGCCCTGCTCCCTTATATGACAAAAAACGTGATCATGAATATAGGCGCTCCTGTCGTTCTGTCAGCAGGTATTCTATTAAGCCGCATACTGTAGGAGTATCATGAAGCTGATACTTGTTGATGTGGATTACACGCTCTACCCCAAGGGAACAGGTCCGTTCAGGCATGTGAATCAGAGAATAGAAGACTATGTGATGTCATCGTTAAGCATGGAAAGAGAGCATGTAAAGCTTTTGAGAAACGATTATATCAGGAATTTCGGCTCGACTCTGGGCGGCATGATGCGAAATCACAATACCGATCCGTATGATTTTATAAGAAATGTGCATGATGTCCCTGTCGAAGATATCCTTTTTGAAGACGAAATGCTTAAAGAGGCCCTGTCGGCGATCAGCCTGCCCATGATAGCTTTTACGAATGCTTCAAGGGATTATGCGTCAAGGGTGCTCAACGCCCTTGGCGTAAAAGAATATTTTGTGGATATATTTTCCATCGAGGATATGGATTTCATACCCAAACCGCTTGCCGCGCCATATGAAAAGGTTGTCGAAAGATACGGATGTGAACCTTCAGAAGTCATTTTTGTGGACGACAGGGCCGACAATGTGGAAACCGCACAGTCGCTGGGTATGCACGGCATACTCCTGGGCATCGATCCCGGCGTCGATGCCGAGATGTACATCCAGAACATATACGAACTTCCCGATGCTGTTGAAAGGCTTACAGGCCTTTACGGTTCAAGGAGACGCTGATGAAATTCCTGGTAACTGGCAGTGCAGGCTTCATAGGCTTTCACCTTTCAAGAAGGCTTCTCGAAGATTCTCATGAGGTCTTCGGCATCGACAATATCAACGATTATTACGACCCCCGGATAAAGCTCGACCGCCTCGGCATGCTGAAAGATTATGACGCGTTCATATTCGAAAAGGCCGACCTTGTTGACAGAGAAAGAATTCCCGCAATCTTCAAAGAACATGATTTCGATGTCGTAGTAAACCTCGCTGCGCAGGCCGGCGTAAGATACAGCATAAAGAATCCCTTTGCATACATTGACTCGAACATTGCCGGGTTCATGAACATCCTGGAATGCTGCAGGCATGCGGGGACGAAGCACCTTGTTTACGCGTCTTCCAGTTCCGTTTACGGCATCAATGAGAAAATGCCGTTCTCGGTGCATGACAACGTCGATCACCCGATCAGCATTTATGCCGTTTCCAAAAAGACGAACGAACTCATGGCGCACTGCTATTCCTCACTGTACGGCCTGCCTACGACAGGGCTAAGGTTCTTTACCGTTTACGGTCCGTGGGGCCGGCCTGACATGGCGCTGTTCATGTTTACGAAGGCCATTCTTGCCGGCGAGCCGATCGATGTCTATAACAACGGGAAGATGATTCGCGATTTCACTTATATTGACGACATTGTCGAAGGCATTGTCCGTATCGCAAATATCATCCCGAAGCCCGATAGAGGTTGGGACAGGGCAAACCCCGATCCCGGGACAAGCTTTGCGCCGTACAGGGTCTTCAATATCGGCGGCTCCAGTCCGGTTGAACTCATGCGCTATATCGAAGTGCTTGAAGAAGCTCTCGGCAGAAAAGCAGTAAAGAACATGCTGCCTATGCAGCCGGGTGATGTCGCTGCAACCTGCGCAGATGCTGCAGACCTGGAAAACGTGACAGGCTTTCGTCCGCAGATAACTGTGGAAGAGGGGATTAAACGATTTGTGAAGTGGTACAGGGAGTATTATCAGTTCATGGCTTCATAACTTTGCATCTCCGAGTCATTTTCTTGCCTCGTCACTCCGGCATACGTCTGATCATTGCCGATAACTTCAAAAGATATGAACCACAAAGAGCACGAAGGTCACGAAGAAACCAATTTCAAATCGCCAGGAGAAAAATTGGCGATTTGAATGATTGATTCTGAGGAATGCTTTCTTCATTCCTCAGAATGGTCTGATTTTATTTGCTTCTTTTCATGTTCTTCGTGCTCTTCGTGGTAAACAGTCATTTTGATATATTGATTTGAAAGACATTTGCTATCAGGTGGTTATGCCGGAATCTGGATCCCTGTAAGATATTTTATTAAATAAACCGAAGGATATGAACGATACAGTGCGATAGAATAAAACAGATCAAGAAACGACGAAACCGGGGAATGATTTGTAAAGGCTGGCTTGTAAGCTGAAAAGCAGAATCAAAGGCTCTGCTTAACGGCTCAACAGCCCAATGTTTTCTGAAAATGCCCGTGCCCGTAGATCAGATGTTCACAAAATCCAGTCCGAGTTTTTTGAGCGTCTTTGGAGTCGGAACGCCGTTTTCGTCCCATCCCCTGAGCTGGTAGTAGCGGGGAAGCATCTTATTTATCGGGACTTTTGTCTCCGGCCGGCCCTTTATCTGCTCCTCGTCGGTGAACCGTTTCGGCAGGGTGTCATCCTTTTTGCCGATTCCTTCGCGCATATTGAAAAGCCGTTCAAGTGTGTATCCTCGAGCGCCTGCTTCCATGAACCTGCCGAAGTCACACTTCATTCCTGTTGCCAGTTCTATGGCCTTGGTGTGCGGAAGGAGCGGTACATGTATTTTCTGAAGCGAATAGGGCAGCATTAGCATTCCCTCGATAGACGCCCACCCGTAAGTCAGAATCTTTGTCATGATCCATGAAGCCATCTTGCTGCCTGGAACCTTGTATGCGATAGGCGGAACGAATGTCCAGGAGGTGAAAAGACACTGGCCGCCGGAACTTATGGCTGACATCATGTTCTGGTCAAGCACTGCCCAGCCCGGTTTTGAACGCCAGTGATAGGGGTCGAGCAGGACAGGGCCTGTAACTTCAAAATATACCAGATATCCGCCGTCCAGATGGCAGGCCCCGCGGCTGGCGGTTGCGTAGCCCAGGCCGTGTCCGACCGAGCCTCTGGGCTCATAAGCTGCAATTTCAAGACCCTTAACGTGAGGGGCGAAATCTCCACCGCCAAATTTTTCTGACATGGCGCGCACGCCTTCGGCCAGGTCATCACCGATGCCCCTGCGAAAGGCTATATCTTCGATGATCTGCGCTATGTTATCCTTTCTTCCGAACTCGATGCCGTTTTTCCAGAGTCCTTTCTCGTTAAGCTCAGCTGCAAAGCCCATGACCGTTCCGGCGCTTATTGAATCCATTCCGAGAAGGTCGAGCTGGTAGTTCCATCTGATGATTGCATCCATGTCGTTTATGAGCATGTTGGAGCCGAGCAGACAGAGGATTTCGTATTCAGGACCCTTGACCTCCTTGCCGTCGATGTTTACGACACGCCCGCATCTGATGGGGCAGGTCACGCAGCCATAGTTTTTCACAAGATATTCTTCAGCGAGCCTCACACCCCCCAAGAGTTCGGCATTCTCATAGGTGCCTGTTGAGAAGTTCTTTGTGGGGAGCGCATTACCTTTGGACAGGGTTGTCAGGAAGAAGGCGGTTCCGTAGCGCGGGGCCAGGTCTCCGGTGGCAGGATGCTTCCTTAGCATTGCTGTCCATTTCTTGTAATGTTCTTTGAGCTTTTCAGGTTCGGCGACTTCGGTTTTTCCTGTCCCCCTTGCAATCAATCCTTTGAGGTTTTTTGACCCCATCACCGCCCCCATGCCGCAGCGCCCGTGCGAACGCTCCTGTGAGACGGCGCTTGCGAATTTGACCATATTTTCTCCTGCCGGGCCGATTGCGACGGTTCCACCCTTTCCCATGAGTTCCTGAGATACCTGTGTGTCCTTCCCCCAGATATGGGAGGCGTCCCTTATCTCGACCTTTTCGTTGTAGATATCTATATAGACAGGCTTTTCAGCCCTTCCGAGGATGACTATCCCGTCCCATCCGGCACGTTTCAGGTGGAGGCCGAAATTACCGCCGCTGTTGGAATGGCCGATTCCGCCGGTAAGCGGGCTTTTTGCCGATATGTCGTAGCGGCTTGAAGACGGTGCGCCTGTTCCTGTCAGAGGTCCGGTATTTATAATCAGGACATTCTCCGGAGAGAGAGGATCCGTACCGGGCTTGAGAAGGTCCCAGAGTATCTTTGTCGACATGTGGCGGCCGCCAAGAAATTTTTCACGGTCCGCGTCCGTTATCTGATATTCGCCGATGGCGCCTGTCGTCAGATCGATCTTGAGCATTTTTCCCGTATAGGCCTTGTAATTGCTCGACATTGATAACCTCCGTTTTTAAGTTTAATTTTTAGCCTTAATTTTCAATCAGGAACGGATAAGCAGCATCGCCATAATCCTTTGAATCAGTAAGCCAGGCGAGGTTGAAGCGGGCTAAAGATATCGTTCCGTAATCGCCTTTTTCATACAGCAGACCGATCGATTTGTCCGGCATGACGGTAAGGCAGGAATAGGCCGAAGGACCCGAATAGATCAGTTTGGATATTGTCCACGTATCACCTTCGTCATAGCTGAGCCGGGCTGTCATACCGTTCCGGCCGCCCGTTGCCGGGTTGGAAAACAGCAGCCGGTCCCGCCCTGTTTTACCAGCCAGGGAATATCGTATGATGCTTGCCTGACAGACAGGATCGGGCAGGGTCATGTCATAAACGAATTTTGTCCATGTTTCCCCGCCGTCTTCACTGCGGGAGATTCCACGATAGCCCTTGCCGAGCCATTGAATGCGCATGTTCATCATCAGATCGCCGTCCGCGAGTTCAACGACCTGGCTTTCATTGGCACCGCCGCCGATTGTTTCACTGTAATGCCATGTTTTCCCGTGATCATCACTGAATATCACATGGGCCCCGAATGTCAGGAAGGCTGTTGAATGGTTGCAGGGTACAACCAGGCGGCCCATTTTCGTGCCTGTCTGCAGCTGAATTCCCCTTCCGGGTCCGGTGGCGTACCAGCGCCACAAACCTGGTTTTACGCTTGAAGTTATGTCAACAGGTTTCGAGAATGTGAGGCCGTCATCCTTCGATGAACAGATGAAAACCCGGCGGGTGTCCCTGCTGAGCCCGAGGTCTATGGTCATTTCATTGTCAGAGCCGTTATTCCATGTCATGAGAAGCCAGATGGTTCCTGTCTCAAGGTCAACCACAGGGCAAGGGTTGCCGCATACATTTTTGCCGTCGTCCCAGATTACTTTCTGAGCGCTCCAGGTTTTGCCGCCATCGGTGGAACGTTTAAAGAGGAGGTCTATGTCGCCGCTGTCCTCCTGGCCGTTTTTGCGCCCCTCACAGAAGGCCAGCAATGCCCCGGTCTTCGTGGTTATAAGGGATGGTATCCTGTATGTGTCGTATCCGTTTGTGCCGCTTATGAAAAGATCGGTCTCTTCAAACACGGGTTTCCTGCACCCTGTTGAGATGAACACGGTGACGCACATTAAAATTAAGCAGCATGACTGAACAGGAAATTTGCCCGAACCTGATGATTTCATGGATGTCATAAATCAATCCTCCTTTAAATCATTAAAGACCAGATATACTTTATATTTGCACCATAGGAAAGTGATTATCATTAGGAGTTCTGTACAACCATCATTCCGGGTTTCTGATTGAGAACTTTGCCCATGGACTTCATTCATGATGGTTCATATGAACCTCGTTTTTGAAGAGATGAGCAGATGTCCTGATGTCAAGTATGATGATTTACTGTCATAAAAAATCTGGATAATGGTATGCAAAAATATTATAATAAAAAAATTCAATTTTTTCATGGAGGTTATTATGACCGATTTCAACAAAAAGACGGTTCTCATTACAGGAGCGGCGCACGGAATAGGCAAACTGATGGCGGAAAAAATAGCCGCACTTGGGGGATCGCTTGTACTTTGCGATGTCAACAGAGAAGGCCTCGAAAAAACGGCTGAAGAAATCAGGAAGAAGGGAACAACCGTATATGCCCATGCTTTTGACATTTCCGATCGCGAAAAGGTTTATGCGGCATCGGAGATCATCCATAAAGAAACAGGCGGGATCGATATCCTTATAAACAATGCCGGTATAGTATTTACCGGTGAGATACTGACACTTCCAGACGATAAGCATCTGAGGCAGGTTGAGATCAATCTTCTGGGAACCCTTTGGATGATAAAAGCCTTTGTGCCCGATATGGTAAAAAGAAATGACGGCCACCTTGTGACCATAGCTTCTGCCGCAGGTCTGCTGGCCATGCCCGGCATGGGCATTTACAGTGCGACGAAGCATGCGTTGATGGGACTGAACGAAGCGCTCAGAAATGAACTCAGGAATAATAATTCAAAGGTCAAGACAACCGTTGTCTGCCCTTACATTATCAATACCGGAATGTTCGAGGGCATGAAAACGCCTTTCTGGCAGCCTGCGCTTAAACCTGAGGCAATGGCTGATGCAGTGATCAAGGGGATTTTGAAAGACAGAATGATCGTGGCCAAGCCGTTGACCGTATTTGCACTGCCCGTAATAAAGGCGCTTTTCCCGCCGTCTGTCATGGATTTCATTACAGGCATCACGGGTCTGAGCAAATCGATATATTCATGCAAGGGGTTTGTGGAAATTGATTTAAGCGAGGCATTAAAAGGCCCGCAGCAGGCGGATAGGATGTCGGAAAAAAGCATCTCCAGGGGAGCTGAAGCCCGGAAATAAGGCATGCAATCCAGCAAATAAGCTGATGAACTCTCAAACTGATAATAAGAATCAGAAGAGGATATAATTTCTCTGTCAGTTAATCAGCGTATAAAGCTTATCAGCTTTTATGAACATTCCGGTGCGGGGAATATTTCAAAAGGGTGAGACTGTCGTGAAAAACGGTACCTTGATTAATATTGATAAGAAACCTGAGATGATTTTTATTCTCTGCCTTGTTTACGCTTTGCATATGGTCGAGGAATTTTCCTGCGGCTTTGTTGAATGGGCCGATAGATATTTCGGCAAGTTCAACTGGGCCCAGAATTTAATCGGCAATTTCATGTTCTTTGTGGCCCTGGCCTACGGCTGCTATCTCTACTATAAAGATCCCAAAAGAAATTTGTGGGCCGGAGTATCAGGCAGCATGTGGGTCCTGTCCAATGCCTTCCTTCACATTTCAACCAATATTCTTGGCAGGGAGTATTCTCCCGGCGTGGTCACGGCGGCCGCTCTTTACGTACCCGGCGGATTGTATTTCATTTCACAATGGGGTAGGAAGGGTCTGCTGACCTGGAAAATTCTCATAATGGGATTTGTTATTGGCGCAATGATCTTTATGCTCATCCCCACCTATGTAAGAGCCATAATTCTTCGAGCCAGACTTGCCAAGATCTTTCATCTTGTGAAATGAGATAAGGCTATATCCGGGGCCGTTAAGGGAACAGCGGATAAATTAACTCCGGACCTACATCGGAATCCTTAAAATTCCATGATATCAGTTTGCCAGACGCGGGAAAAGGCTGATCGCATTGCCCCGGTATATGTCCTGGCGGTTTGTGTAGGTGAGCAGCTCGGTTTTTTCAAGTAAATCCGCCAGAATTTCGCAGCCGAAACGAGGGGTGTAGGGGAAATCACTTCCGTAGAGCAGGTTCTCGGGGCCTGTTATCCCCAGGAGCACGCTCAGCTGTCTGGGCACGCAGAAACCCGCCACATCATAATAAAGGTTTTTCAATTCTGCATAGACATCCGGAACATCTCCATCCTGAGGCATGAAGTTCGTGAATGCAAACAATCTGTCTGCAAGAAGCGGCAGAAACGCTCCTGCATGCGGTACAACGATTCTGATATCCGGAAACCGTTTCAATGTCCTGTTCAGTATCAGATTGGTTACAGTCCGTGTCGTATCGAAGAAAAATTCCATCATGGGTATTGGCGCCCGTTCGGCGACGTTCGGAGGAATGAGGCCGGGTGTCGTCGGATGGATAACTGCAATCGCCCGGCGCTTGTTCAAAACCTCGAAAACCGGATCAAGCTTCGGATCACCCAGATAAACTCCACGCGCATTGGTGGGTAAGGTAAAGCCGTCTGCATGCAACACATCCAGGGCATATTCTATCTCATCAATGCTGCCGGTTTCATCGGGCAGAGGGAGCGACGCCAGTAGACCGAACCGGCCGGGATATTTTTCCGCAAGTTCTGCCCCTTCCTCATTTGACTGGCGGGCGATTTTACTGGCGTAGACGCCATCGGCGAAGCTTAGATGCGGCGACGAGACAGAAATCATGGAAGTTGTGATATGCATTGCCTCCATGAACTCCAGGTGCATCTCCGGATTCCAGTCCGGGGTTGGAAATCTGTCAGGGTTTGCCCCTGGGTTTTTGAGCAGCGCCTCTCGATAGGCATAAGGCAGGTAATGCACGTGCATATCAATTTTACCTTCTTTGCCGTTCATTTAGTCCTCCTTTAATCGTGTTGTTCGTTCTTCAAGTACTACAGATAATCGATATAGAGTACGAGGATTCGAAACGGGTATATTTAAATATATGAAATTAAGCATTTCGGCACAACCGGCAGTTTTCTGCATTGCGAAGATTGGAGTATCGAAGATGAGCCCGAATCAAAGAAAGTTTTAAAATGCTTACGGGATCAGGCTTTGCCTTTCAGCATCTCATCCGACAGCAGATTCTTGTCCAGTATGAACTCGAGGATCTTGTCTCTGAAACTGTCCGGGTTGTCTATGAATTCGATTCCAAGCTGAGTTTTCTGAAGGATATTCTCAGTCCTGACAGAGCGTATAATTCCCTTTCCCATTACCTCTCCCTTTGGAAGGTTGATCTTAATGTCGGGAAGGTTCATGCCGTCGATGACAGGTATTTCTTCTTCGAGAATCTCGGCCCCCATGCCTTCTATGCTTATATCCCATATTACAACCGGGAATTTCTTTGAGTTGATCGGGTGCACAAGCGATGCCGTGAGAGGTTCGTCTCCCGTTATCAGGTATCTGGCCATGCTGCGGCGGCTTATATAACTGACCTCGGTCGGCCAGGTGGTCTCGAGGATGTTCTTGATGATATTCACGACCTTGACGGTGAATATCATGACATTGATGCCCTTGAAGAGGTAGAATGTGTAGTCCTTTCCGGCTTGAGGTTCAAACGGGAGTCGCAGTTCGGAAATTCTTACTATTCTGAGAACCATGTTGTTGTCATCGGGTCTCAGATAGAAAAATTCGGCCGGGATTGCTTTGTTTTTGTAGACCATCAGCATGTCGCCGAATCCGCGCGACCATCTCTTTATCTCGCTGAAAAGATCATAAATGTTGTTGCTGCCTTTTATAATCCTTATGCTTTTGCCGTTGACATTCCTGAGTTTTGTATAAGCCTCGATGGGAGTGTCCTGCGGAGAAAATTCAATACCCGCGCGTGACGGGACCCCCGGTCCCAGATAGGCAATCTTGCCTGTAATATCAGCTGCAATAACATTGCCGCCTTTCTCCAGTGTTTCAATGGTAAGCTCCTTGCCTTCCTTGAAATAGGAGAAACCGTCAGAGATAAGAATGCCCATACCGCCGATTGATATGTCAAGAACCGGCATCTTGACCTTATGTCTGTCAATTTTTACGTTGGCATAAAGGTCATGTAAATTGTTCGTACTTCTTCGTCTGTTCTCTCGTTTTTCTTCCATTGAAGATATAATCGGATTGCCTGCACCAAAAACTTTAACAATAAAATCATTTGTTTTATAATTATTTGATAAATTATTTTTTATTGTCATAACATGTTGTTATTCCTTGATCATTTCTCTTGCTATAACAATACGCTGAATCTCGGAGGTCCCCTCATATATCGTTGTGGCCCTTGCGTCCCTGAACAGCCTCTCCACTTTGTAGTCTTTTGTATATCCATAACCGCCGTGTACCTGGAGTGCCATGTAAGCCACCTTGTTAGCGGTTTCCGATGCAAAAAGTTTGGCCATTGATGACTCTTTCGTGAATTTAAGACCTTTGTCCTTCCGGTAGGCTGCGGACAGCGTTAGCCATGAAGCCGCCTCGACTCTCGTTGCCGCATCCGCGATCATGAACTGTATGGCCTGGAATGAATTGATGGCCTTTCCGAACTGGCGCCTTTCTCTTGTATATGAGATTGCTTCGTCAAGGCATGCCCTGGCGATGCCTGTTGCCTGAGAGGCGATTCCTACGCGACCGCTGTCCAGCGCGCTCATGGCGACTTTAAACCCCTCGCCGGGGTTGCCGAGCAGGTTCGAGGCCGGGACGACGCAGTCCTCGAATACAAGTTCAACTGTATTGGATGCCTTCAGGCCGAGCTTGTCTTCTCTTGTGCCGATTTTAAAACCCGGCAGATCCGGTGTAATGATAAACGCTGATAGTCCTTTAGGTCCTTTGTCCTGCCCTGTTCTTGCAATAAGGTTGATGATGTCTGCATATTCTCCGTGGGTGATGAATACCTTGGTACCGTTTATGATGTAATTGCCGCCCTTCAGTACAGCCTTTGACGACATGCTGCCGGGGTCCGAACCGGCACCAGGTTCGGTAAGACCGAATGCTCCAAGCCTGGAACCTTCGGCAAGTCCGGTAAGCCAGCGTCTTTTCTGCTCTTCGCTCCCGAATTTCAATAAGGGTTCGGTCGAAAGGTTGGCAACCGACATGGTGACTGCGCTTGATGCACATGAATAGGCTATTTCCTGAAGCGCAAGGCTGTATGCCACGGCACCGGCCCCCGAACCCCCGTATTCGGCAGGGACCATCATGCCGAGAAGCCCGAGTTCGCCCATCTTTTTTATGGCGTCTATCGGAAATATTCCCTGCCTGTCCCAGTTGGATGCATTGGGTTCGAGCTCTTTCCTGGCGAAGTCCCTCGCCATGAGCCTTATCATCGTCTGTTCGCTTGAAAGTTCGAATGTCATCAGGATGGCCTATGGAATGTACAGCACTACAAGCAACTCGGCCTTCTCATCCGAGGGGTTGCTGAGCGCATGGTGCAGGGCCGAATTGAAGTGAATATATTCCCCCTTCTCCAGGTTGCTGATATTCTTGCCTACAGAGATGGTGAGTTTTCCCTTCAGGACATACACGAATTCTTCTCCGTCATGGTGATATTCAACACCCTTATGCTCCGTGTTCGGTTCAATCGTTACGAGGTAGGCGCCCAGGTGTTTGTCCGAGCCTGATTTTGTGAGCTGGTTATAGGCATACGAACCGGCCCGTCTTTTCTGGCTTTTAACGCGGTTGGATGCCTTCTGGGCTGCATCGTCAAGTGTGTTGACATCCACTTTGAGCGTCCTGCTGAGTTGAAGGACAAGGGCTACTGGAGGCGTTATTTCATCGCATTCCACCTTTTCGAGAAGGTCGGCTGGGTAACCGGTTTCATGGGCGAGTTCCTTGATGCTGAGGCCTCTGTCCTCGCGGTAGCATTTTACGCTCTGTCCGAAAGATTTTTTTGTTTCCTTAGCTTTTGCCATTATCAGCTTTCCTTTTAAAATTTGGGTTTACGCTTTTCAAGCATAGCGGTTATCGTTTCCTTGAGGTCGTCTGATGGAAGTATCATAGAGCTCCTTGCCGCAACGTATTCCAGTCCGTCGGCAATGCTCTTGCCGCGACAGTAATTAAGGACATCCTTTGCGCTCTGAACCGCCAGAGGCGAGCAGGAGGATATTTCAAGGGCCATTTCCCTGGCTGCTGCAAGGAGAGATTCCTTATCTGGATAGACATCGTTTACGAGGTGCATCTCTTTAGCACGCGCCGCATCAAAATATTTGGCCGTGTAGGTAAGCTCGCGAGTATAACCCTGGCCGATTATGTGAGGGAGCCTCTGAAGGCTTCCGACATCAGCAACTATGGCGACCGCCGCCTCGCGCACCGACATTCTGGCGTCTTCTGAGGCCAGCCTTATGTCGCATGCGCTGGCCATGTCGAGTCCTGCGCCTATGCAGTAGCCGTGTAATGCGCAGATCACGGGCTTGCTGCACTTTTCAATGCAGCTCATGGTGTCCTGCAGCGGAAAAATGCTCTTAAAGAGTTTGATCTTCGTAGCGGGTCTCATGTCCCAGTCCTTAAGGCCCGGCACTTCGTTACCCATGGCCATGAGGTCTATGCCCGCCGTAAAGT
Source organism: Desulfomonilia bacterium (assembly GCA_036567785.1). Taxonomy (NCBI): domain Bacteria; kingdom Pseudomonadati; phylum Thermodesulfobacteriota; class Desulfomonilia; species Desulfomonilia bacterium. The sequence goes on from DATCTV010000061.1 coordinate 22,014, forward strand.
CCTTGCCTTCACCCGCGATTATGACGCAGCGGATGGAATCATCCCTGTCGAGGTCATCAAATATCGGGATGATTTCGGTCCAGGCAGCAGGTCCCATTGCGTTTTTCTTCTCGGGCCTGTTCAGATAGACCCACGCTAAAGGGGCTTCTTTGATAATCTTATAGAAAGTATAGTTTTCGCTCATGGTTACCTCCTGAAATTCGAATCAACAAGTTAAGGGGATAAAACGGATTTGTCAAAAGGAAAAGAAATTGCAAAAATTGCATGCAACAAATAATTTAATTTGCTATAATTGCATCCATCATGGAAAATGTAATGGAGAATATATTCAAACCGTTTCGCTTGGGGGACGTGTCTGTACGTAACAGGCTTGTGGCTCAGGCGATGGAGATCAACACTTCGGATCCGGGCGGTAGAGTAAGCGAAAGGATACTCTCGCGCTACAACAGGCTTGCCAGTGGCAAATGGGGCATTGTCTTTATCGAGGCAACATCGGTAACCGGCGATTCACTGGCCAGGAATCACGGACTTGTCATGTCACGGGAAAATCTTGCGGGATTCAGCAGGCTTGTTCAGGAGTTCAAGGGTCATGATGATAAGGCCCTCATCATGCTACAGCTTACGCATGCGGGCCGCGTTGCTCATGATCCTTCGAAGAAGGCCTGTGTGTGCAGCAGTTGTGATGACGACATACCTGAACTGACAACATCCGATATAGAAAAGATTAAGGATGCATTTGTCGAAGCCTGCGGGCTTGCCCATGAGGCAGGCGCCGATGGTGTGGACATAAAGGCATGCCACGGTTATCTCCTGGGCGAGATGCTGAGGCCCAATAACAGAAGGCAGGATATTTATGGCGGAGATGCCATGAACCGTGCAAGACTGATCTGCGATATAATAAAAGAAGTAAAAAGAGATTATCCCGGCCTCATCATGGGTTCCCGCATTTCATTCTACGAGGGCATAAGGGGCGGATGCGGTACTTCATCACCGGAAGAGTTAATCGAAGACCCGGGTGATATCATCGAAACGACCGGCTTTATCGTAAGGGCCGGGGCAGATTATATAAATGTGTCGGCAGGCATACCTTCAATAACCCCAAAGCTTACCCGTCCGGGCGAAGACGGCATATTCAATATGTACTCTCATTTCCGGTATGCGAAAGTTATTAAAGAGAACTTTCCGGATACGTCCGTAATCGGATCGGCATATTCCACCGGCTCAAGCGCTTCAGCATGTCTGGCTGGCGAGAACATCGGAAAGGGCTATACGGATCTTGCGGGTTTCGGCCGCCAGAATATGGCCGACCCGCTTTTTCCTCTCAAGCTTGCCGAAGACCCCGGTTCAATCAAATGGTGCAGGTTGTGCGGCGGATGTTCAAAACTTTTAAAATCAATGAAGAATGTATTCTGTCTGCTTGACAGGGAGGATAAATGAAAGATCGTCCGGTACTGACCCTTGCCGATATTGCTGCCAGGTGCGGTGTGTCGGCCAGTACCGTATCCCGGGTTCTTAACAATGCACCGGGCATTTCAGGTGATGTCCGGCAGAAAGTGATAGAATCCCTTCAGGGACATGACTTTTCTCACAGAAGAAGAAAAAGGCATTTGTCCAGGACGCAGCTTAGAATTCTCATAGTCATACCCGATACGGATCAGACCTCTGCAAACCCGTTTTTTGCCATGACAGAATTGATGTCCTCGATAAACAGCGTATTTGACGGAGACTGGAAAACGGTCGAGGTAACGGGCTATAACGCGCTCTCGGAAAAAATGCTCAAAAAAGACATATATGCGGACGGCGTTATTTTTGCCTTCGGTTCTGCACGGAAAGCTCTTCTGGAAATGCTAGATCTGAAAGAGATACCTTACGTTTTTCTGAACAGAACCGAGGGGAACTATGTCTCCTGTAACAATTTCAAGGGCATGCTGAAGCTTGCCGGATTCCTGATATCAAAGGGCAAAAAATCGATCGGCTACCTGGGATACCCGGATAATCCCGTAAATAATGACAGGCTCAGAGGATATTCTTCAGCCATGATGGAGTCCGGGTTGTTTAACATTGCATTTATCAGAAATGTAAAAGGTATCGACGGTATCAGTGATGCCGATGCCCGCTTCTATTTAAAAAAATGCGATGCAGTAATGTGTTTTAACGATAATTTTGCAATAAGGCTTATCTCTGAGATAAACAGGCTGGGGAAAACGGTGCCCGGAGATATAGCGATAACCGGTTTTGACGATTCACCCATGAGAAAGCTTTTCAGGCCTCTCATCACCACAGTGAGTCTTTCGACCTATGAAATGGGGTTTTACGCAGCCAGATGGCTTAAGGATAACATTGTAAATAAAACGAACAGGACACTGAGGCTGGAGGTCGAGGGCGAGCTTATCGAAGGTGAGACAGTGGAATAATCATAAGGACAATTATGGAGTATATTAAATGACTGAGAAAAAGACCGCACTTGTAACCGGTTCAACGGCAGGTATTGGCAGGGCCGTGGCATTGACGCTCGCAAAACTGGGCCATCATGTGATCATAAACGGCAGGAGGGCGGCTGATGAAGCATCCGGACTTGTTTCAGAGCTTAAATCAATCTCAGGCGGATGCATCTATGTGAGCGGCGACATTGCCCGGGAAGAGACACGGAAAGAGATAATTGAAGCCCTTAGAAAAGAGGGAGGTCTGGATGTCCTTGTAAATAATGCAGGCAGGACAACATCCGGCAGAAAAGATATCCTTGCACTTGATGAAAAGGATATTCTTGACGTATTTCAGGTCAACCTGATAGGCCCCATGCTGCTTTCGTCCGCACTTGTTCCTTTGATGAAAGAAAGGTCCGGGCGCTCTTATATCATCAACATCGCTTCCATTTCTTCATACACTGTCAGCACAAACCGGGCCGACTACTGCATCAGCAAGGCAGGCATGTCCATGATGACGCAGCTTTATGCAGCCCGGCTTGCAATGGATAATATAGGCGTGTTCGAGGTAAGGCCGGGAATAATTTCAACCGATATGACAGTTCCGGTCAGGGAAAAATATGACAGGCTCATCGCAGAAGGCCTTTTACCAATGCCCAGATGGGGGCAGCCGGAAGATGTTGCCAAAGCAGTAGAATCAATCGTACTTGGATATTTTCCATATTCAACAGGGGAAATTATAAACGTGGACGGCGGTTTCCATATCAGGAGGCTGTAATAATAAAGGTGACCTCAAACATTATGAAAAGGAAAGACTTATCAAGTATTTCAACTGAAAGGAAAACTGCTGCGCGTAAAGATAAGCTTTTTACTGTCTCATCGCTCACCACTGAACATTCACTACTATCTTTAAAGGTCGCCATAATCGGCTCGGGTGCAGCATCGCTCAATGCGGCGATCAGGCTCAAAAGGTCCGGTATCGACGATATAGCCGTCATAACCGAGGGCTTAAACCTCGGGACATCTGCAAACACCGGATCCGACAAGCAGACATACTACAGGCTCAATCCGTGTGCACCCGGCGGCGACAGCGCATATAAAATGGCTCAGGACCTTTTTTCAGGCGGGGCAATGCATGGTGATACCGCACTGATCGAGGCATCCCTTTCATCCGAGTCTTTCGCACATCTGTGCTTACTGGGTGTGGAGTTTCCATTCAATGAATACGGCATTTATCCCGGCTACAGAACAGACCATGACATCGCATCAAGGGCTACATCGGCCGGACCCCGCACCTCAATCATGATGCATGAAAAACTCCTGGCCGAATCGAGACGCCTTGGCATCAAAATTATCGATGGGCTGGAAGTTGTAAAAATACTTACAGAGTCAGATACTTCAATCCCCCCATCTCCCACCCCTCTTCCCCTTGGAGGGGAAGAGGGCCGTCAATTTTCTGAATCCGCAGATTCTGCGGATTCAGAAAATAAGATTGCCTCCTACTGGACAGGAGGGGGATGGGGGAGGTCGAATCTTGTCCGGGGTGTTGTTGCATTGGACAGAAGTAACAGTATGCAGGTTATACTTGCTGATTATGTAGTCTGGGGTACTGGAGGGCCTGCGGCATTGTATGCGGACAGCGTATATCCCAGGGAGCAGACAGGTTCTCTGGGGGTAGCGCTTATGGCAGGCGTAAAGGCGTGCAATCTTACAGAGAGCCAGTTCGGCATTGCGTCAATAAGTCCGAGATGGAACCTCTCGGGAAGTTTCCAGCAGGTGCTTCCTGACTATTTTTCATGCAATGCAGATGGAACGGACAAGAAGCATTTTCTGGCCCTGCATTTTGAAAACTGGCAGACAATGTGCGGGATGATTTTTTTGAAAGGATATGAATGGCCGTTTGATGTTAGGAAGGTCCCCGGCTCTTCGATGATTGACCTCCTTGTTTACAGAGAGAGGGTGGAGCTTGGAAGAAAGGTCTATATGGATTTCACCCGCAATCCGTTCTATCCCGGAAGCAGGTTTACAACAGGTGGTCTGCCGGAGGCGGCAAGAGAGTATCTTAAAAAATCAGGGGCTGACGGAGACACGCCGGTAAAGCGTCTGATAAAGATGAACGTGGCTGCTTATGAGCTGTATCTTTCAAAAGGGGTTGACCTTAAGAAGGAACCTCTTGAGATAGCGGTTTGCAACCAGCATTTAAACGGCGGTCTTGCAGTCGATAAATGGTGGGAGACAAGCGTAAAAAATCTTTTTGCAGTTGGAGAATCAGCAGGAACTCACGGCATATACCGCCCCGGAGGCAGCGCGCTCAATGCGGGACAGGTCGGCAGTCTGAGGGCGGCCATGTGTATAGCGCACAGGATTAAAACAGCACAAACCACCCGGAGTGGAAATTCTGTCAATATTGAAGGTATGACTTCAGCCATAAAAGGTGCGCTTCAATCAAAGAGCCGGATAAACCCGTATGAAGAAAGGCTCAATATTCAGCGGAGAGCGTCTTCGGCTCTCGGGATAATAAGAAGTGTTGCAGGGACGAAAAAGGCCATGTCATCAAATGAGGGACAGCTCCGTAAGCACCTCTCGTCCGGCGTCAAGGATTTATCTGAAATAAGGGAGTGGCTTAAAAACATAGATCTGCTCATTGCCGAGAGGGCCATGCTCGATGCATCGCTCAAGCTTCTTGAAACCCTCGGTCAGGGAAGGGGATCGTTTGTCTATAGAAAAAATGACAACCGGGATTCAGGATGTATCCCGGCAGAAAAAAAATCCGGAAGCAGGCTCAGCAAATGCAAAGCATTGACAGATATGGTTATAGAAACATGGCTTGACGGCAAGGGGAGGGCACATAGCGAATTCGTACCGGTAAGGCCTGTGCCAGTGACCGATAACTGGTTCGAAACCGTATGGACAATGTTCAAAAAAGGGGAGGTGTTCGGGTCATGAAAAAACATGTTCTTCTTATCTCGGCAGGACTTTTCCATCCAAGCGTGTTTGCGAGGAAAAGGCTTTTTGAAATTATCTCCGGTAAGTGCACGGTTGTGCAGACCCCTTCCATCGAAGGCGCATGCATATTGAAGCGCGGCATGTTCGATGCGGTTGTGATCTATCTCCACAGACAGAAGATAAGCGATGAGGCGCTGTTCGCAATTGAGAGTTTTACAGCGCACGGCGGGGGTCTGATGGGCATACACTCGGCAACCGCATCCTTCAAACAGTCAAGAGACTGGTTCAATCTAATGGGTGGGCGGTTTGTCTCCCACGAGGAGGTCATTCCCTTTACCTGCATCTCAAAAGGCTCTGAAATATTTACGCCGGAGTCCTTTACAGTTCAGGATGAGCTTTACATCCATGAAACAAGACCCGGCATATCGGTCTCATATATGACGGAAAAGTCCGGCAAAGCGGTACCTGTCGTGTGGACTCAGAATTACGGTAAAGGACGGGTGTGCTATATAGAACCCGGTCATGTTGCGGCGTCGCTCGATGTTCCTGAAGTGGCGACGATCATAAGGGAAGGACTTTCATGGGTTTGCGGAGGATGAAATGAAGAACAAAATGAGTATTGCAATCGTCGGGTGCGGAGACATAGCACGGTTTACCGCAGTTGGTTTCATACTGAACAGCGGCATCAGGACTGTTGCCTGCTGTGATAAGAATGTAGACAGGGCGAGATTCTTCAGCCGTTGGTTCAGGATTCCCCAATATTTCTCCGACTATTCCGAGATGCTCGAAAAGGTAAAGCCGGATGCGGTATACCTTGCAGTGCCGCACTTCCTTCACACGCCTATGATAAAAGAGGCGATTGCCGGCGGCAGGCATGTATTCTGCGAAAAACCGGTAACGACCAATATGGAAGACGCCCTCGATGTATGCCGGCTTGCGGAAAAAGCAGGACTCAAGCTGGGCATCAATTATCAATACCGTTATGATACCGGCTGCTATGCCATGGCTCAGGCTGCACGTAACGGAGATATGGGCGAGATCCTCTATGGCCGCTGCAATGTCCCATGGCACAGGACTGACAAATATTTTTCCACATCCCCCTGGCATGAATGCATTGAGACCTCCGGTGGAGGTACACTTCTGACTCAGGGTAGTCACGCACTTGATGTACTTCTGTGGACCTGCGGCAAAGCCCCGCTTAGGGCTACAGGGATGACAGCAAGAAAATGCTTCAAGAATGTAGAGGTGGAAGACCTCGCAATGGCGGTGATCGAGCTTGAAAACGGCATACTTATCCAGGCGGCTTCATCCATGGCTGCCGCATCCGAGCAGAAGGTGACGATCGACGTCTACGGAAGCAGGGCTACTGCCCTCTATTCGGGATTTTCATCGCCCAAGGTGAGGTTTGTCGGTATAAAGCCTCCCAGGTATCAGGTTCCGGCCAGAGGCCTTCATGCGCTGTTCAGGAGCATTGAAGGTTTCAGGGCATGGGTTATGGAAGACAGGCCTTTCCTGACTCCCGCTTCACAATCGCTGCCGGTACTGGCTGCAATAGAAGCTGTTTACAGATCCGCTGCAACGGGTAAAACCGTGGAAACGGACACGAGATTTCTGGGAATGATAAACGGATGAAAGTTCATATGTGTGACGAAATTATTTCATAAATCGGGAAACAAAATTGCCCGTGGTGCGATAAATCAGCATGCTGCCGGAAATGGATTGAATGCTTGCGGGCGCATGTATGCGACAATAAAGGATATTCAGACATGGTGTAAAGAATCGGCAATAGGTGTATAAGGGCATGGATGTTGCAAAAAAATAATTAAGGGCAAATGTGCAGTTTATCTGGAGGTTTAATATGAGGAAATATTTCGGTTTCGCTTTCATTCTCTCAGTAATTATTTTCGCAGGCTGTTCGGGCAACGGCAATTCCGGAGCGGATACTCAGTATCTTGCACCTCAGGAAGAGTCGAGCAGTATTGCAGTCCCAATTCCGATCACTCCGAGTGAGGGTTATCAATTGCGCAGATCCCTGTATATAAGCGATGCCCTTTTAAGCGATGGGCTTGATGCGCAGGTCGTTCGTGTTGCAAATGGACAGCCTGTCGCCGAGGCGCCCATCCTTGCAGCACTCGCAAAAGCCGATGCCAGGAAAGACTGCGCCGATTTCGGCCTTAATGCGATCATCCGCATGCTTTGCATTGACAGGAACACGAACTCCCTGCCGGCCGAACTTCGCGAAAAGATGAAAGCGACTGTCCTCAATTTCAGGTATTGGTATGATGAGCCGGGCGAGACCCAAACGATAACCACGACCGAAAATCACCAGATTCTATTCAACACGGCCGAACTCCTGGCCGGGAGGCTCTATCCCGACGAGATATTTGCCAATTCAGGTATGACCGGCCTTCAGCATGTCGAACATGGACTGCACTGGGTCAATTCATGGCTCGGTTTCAGGGGAAAATTCGGGCTTACCGAATACCATTCCAACATCTACTATAACGAGACCATGCCAGCACTAGTCAATCTGGTTGATTTCTCTGACGATGTAGAGGTGTCAACAAAGGCCTCAATGCTGCTAGATCTGATTGCTTTCGATTTTGCAAACAATTATTTCAAGGGCTCATACGCCACCGCACACGGACGGACAGAGGACGGCAAGGAGGTTGCACTGGGGCCTGACAAACTGCCGGGCAGGGAATCCACAAACGAAACGGCCTGGCTTATGCTCGGAATAGGCGATCACCTCGATCCAAGCCATTTTACTGCAACCTTCCTCGCCACCAGCAGCTACGTACCCCCGGCAATACTCGAAGAAATTGCAGCAGATGCTGCGCCTCAGAATGAGCACAAAGAAAGGATGAGCCTGTCACTGGACGATGCCGACGCTTTCGGCGTAGGATTTTCGTCCGAGGAGGATATCATATACTGGTGGACAATGTCGGGAATGGTCGCACCCTATGTGGTTGACGGTTCCATCAAGCTCATGGACAAATACGACCTCAGCGCCGATGTAAGCAGCGACCTCGGGATGAGCGACGATGATTTCTCAACCTTCATCAAAGTATCATCACTGGCGCATCTGACTACCCCGACAGGATACAGCAAGATGCTTGGCGATCTGACCAGGGGAATCATGCTGGAAGCGCCCAACACATACACCTACCGTACTCCGGACTATCAGCTTTCAGGCGTTCAGGATCATCAGAAGGGCATGTCCAGCATGCAGGAGCTTATATGGCAGGGAAGTCTTGACATGTATGCCACGGTTTTCACTAACTCAGGACCGACACTCAGGGGTGAGGAATATGTAGGCGGCTGGAAACCGAGGGCCACGCTTTATAAAAACGTGGGCATAATTCAATATGACCGCAATCCGGAGCTTCCGCTGATAGAATTGTTCATGCTGGCCATGGGGCCGGAATACTATAACCTCGCCTATTTCCCGAAATGGGCTTTCGACGAAGTCATCACAAAGGGCCACTGGGTGTTCGGCCGCAAGGGCGACGGCTATATCGGACTTTATTCGTTTTTCAAACCTTTCTGGCAGGAAAACGGCATAGAACTGAGGGTCCCCGGAAAACAGAACTTCTATATCGTCGAGATGGGGAGCCTGTCCGAGAGTGGTTCATTTGAAGCGTTTACAACCGCCCTTGCCAATGCTGAAATAAAAGCGACGATTAAATGCAAAGGTTTTGACATAACCTATCAGTCGCCGTCTCAGGGCCTTGTCAGCGTCGGCTGGGACGGGCCGATGACAGTAGATGGCAGTCCTGTTGACATAGGACCCTACAAACGCTTTGACAACAAATACTGCACGCAGGAATTCGGCACTGAAAAAACCGTTATCGATTTTAACGGGAAATCTCTGGAGCTTGATTTTACAAATGCGATGAGGACCTATTACAAGACAGGATCAGGTCCGAGATAAAATAGATACCATCCCGCAAGCCCCCTTTATTAAAAAAAGGGGGCTACTTGTCGGTGGATTTGGAGGCTGCTTTGCATAAACAAACCCGGTATTTCTCTGGTGGTATCAATTCAAATTGACGCACTTGTTTATGTTTTAGACGGCAATGCGGAGATTTTTATTGATCAGGTAAGCCATGGGCAGATGATAATCATGCCCGCCTGTCATCCGCATGCGCTGAAGGCTGCGACAAAGTTCAAAATGCTGCTTGTACTTATCAAATGAAGCAGCCGGGAATAAAAGCTTTTGAGGTGATTATCCTTGAATATGAAAGTTTAATAAAGAGGGAGAATGGATCCAATGAGACGCATACTTTTATTGCTTGTGCTGTCGGTGGCCATTATGGCCTTGTTCCTGTGTGCTTGTTCAGCATCACCTGCTGATGACGAAGCCGCGAGTGGTGCCGGCGGGGAGACTTCAACGGATGCCCCGCAAATAATGACCCATATCAGGTATCTTGCAATAAACGCCGGCAATGCTTCTCCGCAATTCGGCTGCTGGGAATACAAGCTCTGCCGGGCCTGCGATGTAAAGAGCCTGCGTGATTATATTGCATACTGGAAGCCTGACATCATCATGCTCTCCGAAATCTATTCACAGGATCAGCTTACCGGTTCAGCCATGAACGGGCCGGTTCTTCCTCCGGGGTATACTGGAATATGCGGAATGAGCCGTGACCGCTATACCGGCGCACCTGCTGCGTTCGATGCTGACGGCGCATCTCATGAACATGAATGCATAGCCTGGAAGGAATCACGCCTGAGCTATGTAGAGGGCAGCGCAGAATCAGCCTGCGGACGCAACGACGAATACGGCATGAAGAACTGCAACTATGATTTTACGGGCTTTGGTGTGACGCTCCTGCTTTCGGTTTCAGAAGGGCTGAATGAAGAGATAACCGCGGTGGCGGTTCATCCCGATTCAGGCAAAAAGGAATGCCGCAAAGAGGAAATAGCCCGCTATTGGAGCCTCCTTGCAGGCAAAGGTAAAACCGTAATAGGTGGAGACTGGAATACCGACAAGGACGCCGAACTTCAGGTTCCTGAAGATTTTCTGGTAAATTATTCAAAGGGACAGCACTGGGATATCATTTTACATGAGGATGAATACAGCGCCGAATACGTGTTAGGGATAAAAAGAAAGCTGGACCATGCCTTTTCAAATTTTGGAATTCCCTGCACGAACTGCGGTCCCTATTACGGAACGCCGAGCCTTCCTTTCGGATCCGCCCTGGGGGGAAATGACGGGCACCCCCGGGCTGACGGGGGGCAGGGCATGGATCACAGACAGATCCTGGCCGACATCAAATTTGCGGTCGATTCAGGTGCCGAATAAATCATATCCGCTCCGGCGAAGGGGACATATCTGAAAAAGGCTTGAGACAGGCTTTTAGGCAGGATATGGTTCATCTGGGCTGCAGAGTCATCTCTTGCGGCCGGCGTCAAAAAGCGCGCCCTGGATGATCGGGGTTATGTACATGCCCTGATCCATATTGAAATAGGTCCCTTTTGAGCATTTGCCGGTTTTCCTGAATTTTCTTGCATGTTCTTCCGACCGGAAGAATACAGAGAGCCTTCAGAATGAATCTATTATGCTTGGCTCATCGAGCTTCTCAAAATCAACCAAGGGTGCAAATACAACGGGTGCTGAATTTTCCGTAAGAACTCTGTAATTCATTGAGCTGTCAACTTCCAGTACGAGAGGCTCTTTACAGCATGCGCATTCGGTTTCAATCGTTACCGTAAGTTCCTTGTTTTTCAAAAGCCCTTGCACGAAGGGCGCCGCGAGCGCGTCTACCGCTCAGGCGGCGTAGATGCGCTCTCCCGTGCTGAAGGTGAGCCTGTGCGGCGTCTTTTCCGCTGTGACCGGGTATGCCCATATCACATCACCATCCGGATTCCTGAACAGGAAGGTCATATGGCGTTCCAGTTCAAGGAGTATCTCGTTTACTCTTGCCGTTCCGATGCCTAATGACTGCGAGAAATATTCAGGCGTCAGCGGTCTGCCTTTTTCCGCAATGCCGGTTACTGCCAGATCACGCACCCTGTGATGATCATCCGTCATGAAGTCGAGCCTGAAGGCGTTTTCCTTGGCAGCACCGCCCACCTGCGCCTTCCACGCAAAGCCGGGTACGCGCAGGATATATTTCCAGATACCGAGAAGAAGTGCGTCCTTCATGTCTGACCTCCGGATCGGTTCAAGGGGTGACTAATCGGCAGGGATCTCATACCAGATATCTGAAATGAAACCCCTGGCATCCGGTTTGAACAGCTGTTTCGATATTGCAGGAACTTTTCCTGAACAGCGCCACTCATAAACGGTTGTACGTCCTGTCACATAAGCCGGTATGAAATCCTGATCCGGATTGTTCTGGCAATAATCCCTCATGGCCGCATCCGGCGTTTTTCTCATATCAGCTTTTTCCATGCATGGAAGATTTGCGCCTACCATGCAGGCAAAGACTTTTCTGTCCATGCAGCGCCAGAATGTGGTCTGTTTTATGTAATCGGAAGGCGTGTCGCCGCCAAGTTTCATGACCTTGCGCATTCCCGTTACCATTGATTCGGGCACCTTTTCCCCCTGATATCTCTTATCTGGAGCATCTATGGTGCCGGCACAGTTGCAATAGCTGAACGGGTCAGTGTAGATGTTGTTTTCAGGCATTTTCGGGGAAGAATGTTTCGGGGCAGCCGGACCGTATGCATATGCAGCGCCTGACCCTGAAATGATTACCATGGCCAAAACAGCTAAGGGCATTATTATCTTTTTCATCATCATTTTTTCCTTACAGGGATACCTTCCTTATCAAGATATTCCTTTATCTGACGGACTGTGTATGTGCCATAATGAACCATCGAGGCGATAAGCGCTGCATCCGCTTTGCCGGCAGTCAGCACGTCCCTCAGATGTTCGGGCTTTCCTGCCCCGCCTGATGCGATGACAGGTATGCCCACATTATCCGAAACCAGCCTTGTTATTGCAAGCTCATAGCCTTCATTTGTACCGTCCGCATCAATTGAGTTAAGGCATATTTCGCCTGCGCCAAGCTCTTCAGCACGCTTCGCCCAAACCAGTGCATCGATGCCCATCGGTGTTCTGCCGCCGTTTATGAACACCTCATAACCGCTGGGGATCTTATCGCTTATGCCCACATGTTTTGCATCCATTCCGAGGACGATGCACTGACTGCCGAAAACACGCGCCCCTTCTGAAATTATTGAAGGGTTTTCGACCGCCGAACTGTTCACACTGACCTTTTCCGCACCGGCATCAAGCACGCGGTACATGTCGTCAATGGTTCTGAGTCCGCCGCCCACGGAAAAGGGTATGAATATGTTGCGGGCTACTTTGTCGACCACATCTATCATTATGTTTCTTTTGTCTGAGGATGCGGTTATATCGTAAAATACCAGTTCGTCCACACCCTGCTCATAATACTCCTTTGCCATTTTTACAGGGTCTCCGATGTCGACATTGCTCAGAAACTTTACGCCCTTTGTAGTTTTGCCGTTCCTTACATCCAGGCAGATGATGATTCTCTTGCTAAGCATTTACCCTCCGGTCATGTCTTCTAGACAGGCATCTGGAAATAGATTTTTCGCAGAAAACAGATAAAAATACAATAATTGAAATTTCATTTGACATCAGGGTAAAGGTGACGGGGGGATTTTCCGGTAAAATTGTTTTGTCAAAATACGGGTCTAAAAGTACTTAAAATTACGGTTGTTTTTACTAATCTTTTTCTGATTTCCCATGTTTAAACACGAAGAGTTTGCTTCCTGAAAAATTGATGAGAGTGCCCCCAAGAATGCCCATGAAGGCCGCTAACAGGTAGTATTTGTTGAAGAAAGCGATATGCTCGTGAAGATAGACGGAGATGGAAAAGTTTACGATAAAACCCAGCAGCGACACTATGAAAAAAGACAGGTATTGCCGGTGGATGTTTCCCTGCCCGGCTTCAGGGAAAGTGAACTTTCTGTTCAACAGGAAATTCGATGTGACGGCAAAAACATAACCGATTACCCGGGCGGAGCGAAACCGGTACGGTGTGGAGATGATGCCTGAAATCATAAATATCTGCATTGAAAGATAGACTGCGGCAAGGTCGACTACCATGCCGGAGCCGCCGATGAGGCAAAACTTTATGAACTGGGCAATGGTTTCGTATTTATATTCAAACAGCCTTTTAATATGGATGAGATAATTAATCTGTTCCTTCAATGACAGTTTGCTTTCCCCGAACTCCCTTTCCCGGAATTGGATTGGGATTTCCGATATGCGCTTCGGGGAGGCCTTGACTATCAACTCCAGGCCGATCTTGAACCCGAGAGGATTAAGCATCAATCCCGGCCTCAAGAGCTTCCTGTTAAAAGCAAAGAAACCGGCCATCGGATCCGAGACATTGGTAAAAGGTCTGGCTATCATCCTGGACACCAGGGCATTGAGCTTTCGATACCAGTTGAAATGCGGTGCGGAGCCGCCTTTGACGAATCTGCTTCCGATAATAAAATCATAATCATCATTCAGTATCGGGATGACAAGCTCCGGAATTTTAAAAGGCGGGTGGCTCAGGTCGGCATCCATTACGACGATAATCTCACCCTTTGTCAGGCCGAACCCTGCAATAACCGCAGAAGACAGGCCCCGCTCCGATTCTCTTACTTTCAAGTGGATATTGTATCTATCCTTGATCAGATCCACTGCCTCAATAATGCCGTCTTTCGAATTATCATCCACAATTATGATTTCATAAGTAAGTCCGGCACCCTTCATGGCCTGATCAATCTGTTCGGATAGCGGCGTTATATTTTTCGCTTCCTTGTATGTCGGTACAATGATGGAAACATTTATTTCATTCATGCATGATTCCTTGCCGGATGCAGTCATGATTTACTCAATGGTAATTGATTCCAAAACTCAAGAATTTTTTCGAAGGGAACCGCTCCCTCTCGCAAAGAGACAGGCTCTTCGCCGGTGAGGTCAATGAGAGTTGACGGCAATCCGTCCTGAATTTTTCCGCCGTCAAGGATCGCATCGATATCAAGGCCGTATGAGATTATGTCTTCCCTGCAGTTGGCAGGTTTCATCCCTGAAGGATTTGCGGATGTAGATATGATGGGGCCGATAAACCTTGTAAGTTCTGCTGCTAGCGGGTGGGGAGACACCCTTATTGCGATTGTCCCGTTCTGGATGTACGCGGCAGTTTCATGAAGACTGGAATTGATTTTCATGACAGCACTCAAGGCACCGGGCCAGAATCTGCCAAGCAGCAGTTCATGTCTGGAATCGATTTTTGCAAGAGCCTTTGCCTGATGCAGTCCTGAGACAAGCACTATCATGCCTTTTGCTGCGTTTCTGCCTTTTATATTGATTATACGCTCTATTGCCTGATTGTCGGTAATCGGGCAGCCCAGGCCGTAAACCGTCTCGGTAGGGTAGGCGAAAACCGTTCCCGGTCTCTTTTTTGTGAGATACGCTATGTCTTCAGCAGAGGAGGTGATAAGCATCCTAGGAGTTTTTCACCTCTTTGTCCGCGGCCAGAATGGTTTTTTTCTGGTCATCCCTGAAAGATGTCAGCTTGTTTTTGAGAGACGGTTCTGCAAGGGCCAGCATTTCCACTGCCAGAAGCGCTGCGTTCTTGGCTCCGGCTTTTCCGATGCCTACCGTTGCTACGGGTATTCCCGGGGGCATCTGGACGATTGATAAGAGGGCGTCGATGCCGTCAAGCGACGATGCATCTATGGGCACGCCGATTACCGGAAGCGTCGTATATGATGCTATGACTCCCGGCAGGTGTGCGGCCATGCCCGCGCCTGCGATTATTGCAGAAAAGCCGTTGTCTGCTGCGGCTTTTGCGAACGCGGCAACTTCATCAGGGCACCTGTGTGCGGAAAGCACCCTCATTTCGGTCTCGACCCCGAACTGCTTGAGAATAGCGGTAGTCTCTTCCATTACCGGCAGGTCGGATTTGCTTCCCATTATAATGGCAACCTTCATTTCCCCTCCATTATACAGGGCGTGATAACTGCGCATACCTTTGTCGCGCCTCGATTCGTCGTTGCGACATACCATAAAAGTATGTCTCACTCCTCATCTTCGTTGCTTCGCGGTCTGCTTTGTTCTGACGCCCTGTAGTTCTGATGTATTTGCAAAATATTATTTAATTATTACACATCAGCAATGACTTGACAAAATTATAAGTCGAATAGTGGTTATTCGTAATCGAGGCGAAGTTGTGTTCGCCGCCGAAAAGTGTGTCCATGATGTCTTTCACATCACGGCCTTCATCTGCAAGCGCTTTTGTCCTGGATGCCATGTCGGACAGGTAGGCCATGCATTCGGAAAGGGCTTTTCTTCCATCGATGACGATCTTGCCGACCGAGGTCAAAAGCACGAGCCTTTCACATGGCAGGTCTATCAGCGAGCGCATTGATTTTATCATACCGCTGACATCTTCCTCGGGCCTTATGAATTTGGGCATTTCGCGTGTGAATATGTCCCCCGAGAAGCACCAGCCTCTTGAAAGCTCGACCAGGGCGATATGGCCTGTGCTGTGGCCCGGGGTTTCGATGACCTGAAACGTATAGTTACCTGTTTTGATTGTTTCCGGAACGGGTTTTACCACACTCGGTTCCGGGTAACCCCAGACGGTTTCCTGATAAGGATAAAGCTCGATCTTTTGAGAGATGCGCTTTGCCGAATCAGGGTGAGCGAATATATCGATTCCAAATTTCTCCATGAGAATCTTGTTGGCACCGATGTGGTCTTCATGAAAATGAGTGTTGACCGCAAGCTTTACATTCTTATCGCTCAGGAAGTTCATGAGTTCATCAGCCGTATAGAAACATCCGGTGTCGATCAACAATCCGTCTATCAGATAAGCCGCCACCCAGTAAACCGGCTTGCCGTCGATCTCACGGCTCATTCTGATTTGTGTGATATCTTCAAAAGTATCTATTTCAAGCATGATTACGATGGCCTATTTATAAAATCTTACATTGCTCACCACTCACCACTCCCATCTCACCACTATTCTCTAATAAGCGCCTTTCTCCCGATGTCCTTCCTGTAATGCATACCATCGAAATTGATAAGGCCTGTTGCCCTGTACGCCTTGTCTATGGCTGATTTGATGTCCGGCCCAAGTGCCGTCACACCAAGCACTCGGCCGCCGGATGTAATTATTACATTGCCTTCTTTTTTCGTGCCTGCATGGAAAACCTTAACGCCCGGAATGGAGTCGGCTTTCTCGATGCCTGATATGGGTAGGCCCTTTTTATAGCCGCCGGGATAGCCGCCCGACGCCATCACCACGCAGACGGTTGCGCCGTTTTCCCACTCCAGTGACATGTCCTTGATGCTGCCGCCTGAGGCCACTTCAAGCATGACCGGCACGATGTCGCTCTTAAGTCTCATCAAAAGCGGCTGTGTCTCCGGGTCTCCCATCCTGACGTTATATTCCAGGACATACACTCCTTTATCCGTTATCATAAGGCCTGCATAAATGACGCCTTTATATATGATGCCTTTTTTCTTGAGCCCTCTTACAAGAGGGTAAAGTACATTTTCCATGACATTGCCGAATATCTTATCATCAACTACGGGCGCAGGCGAATACGCACCCATGCCTCCGGTGTTGGGCCCCTCGTCGTTATCGAAGACAGGTTTGTGGTCCTGGGAAGATGCAAGCGGAACGATATTCTCGCCATCGCATATCGCGATGAAGGAAGCCTCCTCTCCGATGAGCTTTTCCTCGAGAACGACCGAGTTTCCGGCGCTGCCATAGGCCTTGTCAAGCATGACCTCGTCGAGCGCCCTGAATGCCTCGTCCTTGTCGCATGTGACGATAACCCCTTTGCCTGCGGCAAGACCATCCGCCTTGACGACTAGATCGAAGCATGCCTTTCCCACATAGTCTTTTGCGGAATCGTAGTCATTAAATGTGCAGAATTGGGCTGTCGGAATGCAGAATTCCTTCATGGCCTCCTTGGAAAAGACCTTTGAGCCCTCAAGTTGAGCAGCCTTCCTGTCCGGTCCGAAAATCTTCAGCCCCTCTGCTGCAAAAACATCAACTATTCCTTCGGAAAGAGGAACTTCTGGTCCGACCACGGTGAGCCCTATGTCATTTGACCTTACGAACTTGATGAGCGAGGCAAAATCGCTTACACCTATATTCACACATTCGGCATCAATCTCGATTCCGCCGTTTCCCGGTGCGCAGAAAACCGTATCGACCAGCGGGCTTTTGGCGATTTTCCAGCAGAGTGCATGCTCCCTGCCGCCCGAACCTATAACGAGAACTTTCATCCATTATCCTCCGGACTGGTTGTTTTTTAATAAGGACTTTAAATTATCAGAATCGGATATTTATTTCGATTTGTTTTTGTATTCAGGTTTGTTTTTCAATCTATGTTTTTAATTACAGGGCGTTATAACAAAGCAGATCAAGAAGCGACGAAATCGAGTCATGAGGCATACATTAGCGTATGCCGCAATGACTTCGATGAGGAGCGACGCAGAGATGCAAAGTTATAACGACCTGTATTATTATTAATGGCGGAAGTGCCGCATGCCTGTAAATACCATCGCCATGTTGTGCTCATTGGCAGCCTCGATCACTTCCTCGTCCCTTACCGAGCCGCCGGGCTGAACAGCAGCCGTTGCACCCGCGCCTGCAGCCTCGTCTATGCCGTCTCTGAACGGGAAGAACGCATCCGATGCAACTACAGAGCCTTTGAGCGACAGCCCCGAGTTTCCTGCTTTCAGGATCGCAAGCCTTGAGGAATCGACCCGGCTCATCTGCCCTGCGCCGACGCCTATGAGCTGATTCTTTGAGGCATAGACTACGGCGTTCGACTTGACGAACTTGACTATGCGCCATGCGAACTGCAACGCCTCAAGCTCTTCCGCGGTCGGGGCCCTTTTTGTGACGACTTTGGCATTCTTGAGGTCAATGGTTCCCATATCCCTGTCCTGCAGAAGAAGTCCGCCTACAACCCTTCGAGTTGATATCATCTGCTTTTTGGCACTTGGTCCTGCAAGTATTTCGGGAACGTTCAGGAGTCTGATATTTTTCTTTTCTTCCAGAATCTTCAAGGCTTCCTCGGTATAACCGGGTGCAACGACGACCTCGGTAAACACCTCACCGATCGCCCTGGCAGTTTCGGCATCGACAATCCTGTTGAGCCCTACTATGCCCCCGAATGCACTGACCTTATCGACTGCGAATGCATTTCTGTAGGCTTCTGCAAGTGAAGAATCCGACTGAGCGGCCCCGCACGGGTTGGAATGCTTCAGGATGACGCATGCCGGTTTGTCAAAGTCCATAATCATATCGAGTGCGGCATCGGAGTCCATGATGTTGTTATATGAGAGTTCCTTGCCCCAGAGCTGTTCCGCTGTGGCAATGGAAGGCTGGTCGATTTTTGTCTCGGCATAGAAAGCGGCCTTCTGATGCGGGTTCTCTCCGTATCTCATGATCTGCCTGCGGTTGAACTGCACGGTATATGTAAGAGGGAACTGGCCTTCTTCCACGTCAATGCCCTGTAGATGATTCGAAATGGCTGCGTCATAGCGGGCAGTCAGGGAGAATGCCTTTCTGGCAAGGTTGAAGTTGGTTTTTGGACTGACTGCTCCGCCTGAAGCGGTCATCTCTTCAATGATGGATGCATAGTCAGCCGGGTCCGTGACAACGCTAACGAATTCGTAGTTTTTGGATGCGGCGCGAAGCATAGCCGGTCCGCCGATGTCTATATTCTCTATGGCCTCGTGCAATCCGGCGCCTTTTGCCACGGTATCTTCAAAGCGGTAGAGGTTTACAACAAGCATGTCGATCGGTTTTATACCGTGTTCCTTCATAGACGCTACATGACCCGGGTTGTTTCTGAGCGCCAGCATTCCGCCATGAACCTTGGGATGCAGGGTCTTCAGCCTGCCGTCCATCATCTCGGGAAAACCGGTAAAGTCCGATATGTCGATCACTGTGAGCCCGCTCTCCCTGAGCATTTTAGCGGTTCCGCCGGTTGATATTATTTCCACGCCGAAGGAAGCAAGGTCTTTTGCAAAAGCGGCGATTCCGGCCTTGTCTGTAACACTGATCAGTACTCTCTCGATTTTTGGCATTATAACTCCTTAAATTTTGGTTTGCTGTAGTGTTTATCAGTTGGGGATCGTGTCACCTGACTTGTCTGCACCAACATAATACCATGCAAAGATCGGGACGATCATCTTGAACAGGTCCTTATCCATCTGACCTATGTATCTGAGCTGTTCGGAGATGACCTTGCCGTCGATATCACCGGAGACAAGTCCCTCGCTCAAGACAGATATCCTCTGAAGAAGGTCTTCCCTGACGGCGTCGTCTTCTGTCTTAGCAATTATATACCTGCCCATCTCATAAAAAGTGGTTTCGATATCCATCATGCCGAATACGTGATAGTATTCGCTTTCGAGCTCGTCCATCATGGCGATCAGATATGATTTCCCGTCCTCCAGGCCAAGCCTGTATGTATCCTCGACCATGACCCTGTCCGAGCCGTCGATGAAAGGGGTTGCAAAATCAATAGCCTCGAATTCCCTGACATACGGGTGGTTTTCACCGAAGACAGTGGATATTTTTTTTCTGGTATCTTCTCTCCACTTGATGGCGGATTTTTTCTCCACAGTCGGGCTTTCAAGAAGCTGGTCAAGGTCATTCATCATGTCTTCCATGAACTCGATGAATTCTTCTATGGGGTATGTTGTCTTCATGACTCATATCTATACACAGCAATAACACTGGCGGTCAAGACTGTTCATTATCCGTATGATGTGGTACATTGTTTTGCTATGGATGAATTGTCAAGCAGAGAGAAACTGGCATATCTGATAAGTTCAAGACTGGGTAGCAGGACGAGAAAAAAGATTTTCGTGGAAAAATTGAAACCTGCCGCCGTACTTATACCGGTCTCTTTTATTGAAGAAAGACCTCAGATCATCCTTACAAAACGTTCAATGAATGTTCAACACCACAAGGGGGAGATTTCCTTTCCCGGAGGGCATGCCGAGTCCGATGACGCATCACCGGTTGAGACCGCCCTGAGAGAGGCTGAAGAAGAAATAGGCATCAGGTCCGGTGATGTTGATATACTGGGACTGCTTGATGATTATATCACCATATCCGGTTTTCATATCACCCCTGCTGTGGGAATTGTCCCCTGGCCGTATGAGCTTAAAATAAACAGCGAATCCGAGACGCTTCTTTTCCTGCCGCTGGCCGATGTGCTTTCAGATGATGCATGGATGATGGAGAAGGCCTCGATCAAAGGTCATGAGTTCGAACTTTTCTGTCTGGAAACAGAGGATGGAGTGATCTGGGGAGCGACCGCAAAAATGCTGCGCCAGTTTGCCGAAGTCCTGCTGGAAAGGGAGCCTGCAACAAAACCAGTAACAGAAACAGCAAGAAAATGGATACTTTCTGTTATTGCTTCTCAGGAAGCATACAGATAGAAGATTGACTGATCTTTTCATTAATTCCCGATAACAGCCTGGAAATATTTGAATAATCAGACATAAATAATTCATTGACACAATAAAATCAGTTATCGCTTTTGACGTGGAACGATATGCGAATCAGCCTGTGTCAGGATGAGAATTTCAGTCCGGTAAGCCTCTCGTATGCCTCGATATATTTTTCACGAGTTTTCGAGATGATCTCTTCAGGAAGTTTCGGACCGGGAGCCTTTTTCCCCCAGTCAAGCGTTTCAAGGTAATCGCGGACAAACTGTTTGTCATAGCTCGGCTGGGCTTTTCCCGGAGCGTATTTGTCAAGCGGCCAGAAGCGCGAGGAGTCCGGGGTAAGCACCTCGTCGATCAGTATTACCTCGCCGTTTCTTATCCCGAATTCAAACTTTGTGTCGGCGATGATGATGCCTTTTTTCAAGGCCTCATCAGCCGCTGTTTTGTAGATCTTCAGTGCGGCCTCTTTTACCTTGTTGAAGATTTCAGTACCGACAAGATTCTTTGCAACTTCCTCGGAGACATTCTCGTCATGCTGGCCCATTTCAGCTTTTGTTGAGGGAGTAAAGATCGGTTCGGACAGCTTGTCAGATTCCTTCAATGCCGCAGGAAGCTTTATTCCTGAAATGGAGCCTTTTTCTTTGTACTCTTTCCACCCTGAGCCTGAGATGTAGCCCCTGACTATGCATTCGATTGTCAGCGGTCTGGCCTTTATGACCAGCATCGAGCGGTCCTTCAGTCTGATGTCTCCTTTGAATGGCGCGGGGTATTCGTTTATGTCGGAACTGACCACATGGTTTTTCATGACGGACTTCATTTTGTCAAACCACCAGAGCGAGATGCGGTTGAGAACTGCCCCCTTGTCTGGAATCGGATCAGGCATAACCACGTCGAATGCCGAGAGCCTGTCCGTGGTAACCATCATGAGGTGATCATCGTCCACATCGAAGATTTCTCTGACCTTGCCGCTGGATATTTTCCTGCCACCAGATATCTCGTAATTTGATAAGGCTGACATATGATCTCCTTCTTATGTAATAGAGCGCTAGGGTGCCAAAAAAGTATTGAAAAAGTCAATAGCGTATTATATGACTTGGCATTCCCAAAAGACGTCTTTAATAGGATTTGTTTGCTATGGCTGAAGAAAACATGCCAGAGATGTGCGGTTCCCTTGCCTATAAATGCATAGGTTGCGGAAGCAATTATGACATATATGATTTCATTTACACCTGCCCCGAATGCAGTTCCCTTCTGATAATCGAAAACACCGAATTTGATAACCTGAAAAAAACATCGCCCGGCAGATGGCGCGATATATTCGATGCCAGAAGGGCCACAAACACTCACAGCCTTTCCGGTATATTCCGATTCCATGAGCTTATACTGCCCATACTTCCGGTGGAAGATATCATCTATCTGGGAGAAGGAAACACACCCATTGTAAAGGCTAATCCTGAACTCTCAGAATGGGTCGGCGCCCCGTTTATTGTGAAGAATGACGGATTCAACCCTTCTGCAAGCTTCAAGGACCGCGGTATGGCATCAGCCATAAGCTATCTGAACCATGTAATAAGGGTAAGAGATCTGGATAATGTTCTCGGCATATGTGCTTCAACAGGTGATACATCGGCAGCTGCGGCACTGTACCTGAGCTACCTGCCGAAGGACAAGGTGAAGACCGTAGTGCTCCTTCCTAAAGGAAAAGTGACAAGCCAGCAGCTTTCCCAGCCTCTGGGCTCGGGTGCGACGGTCATTGAGCTTCCGGGTGTGTTTGACGACTGCATGCGTGTTGTCGAAAGGCTTGCCCAGGATTACAAGGTGTTTCTGCTGAACTCGAAAAATCCGGTTCGGATACTGGGGCAGAAATCA
Source organism: Desulfomonilia bacterium (assembly GCA_036567785.1). Taxonomy (NCBI): domain Bacteria; kingdom Pseudomonadati; phylum Thermodesulfobacteriota; class Desulfomonilia; species Desulfomonilia bacterium. The sequence continues at coordinate 44,721 of DATCTV010000061.1, forward strand.
TACGCATTTGAAGTGGCGCAGCAGATGAGATGGCAGACTGGCAATCTGGCCGTGGTTGTGCCCATAGGAAACGCAGGCAATGTAACTGCAGTCATGGAAGGGTTCCTTGATCTCCTTAACCTGGGCATCATTGATGAGCTTCCTGTAATTCTCGGTGTGCAGAGCCATCATGCGGATCCTGTCGTCAAATGGCGTGAAAGCGGTGAGTTCCATCCCATGAAGGTGTCTCTGTCTGTAGCTCAGGCGGCCATGATCGGCGATCCCGTGAGCTTTCCGAAGGTCAAGAGGCTTGTTGAAAGCTATTACAGCCATAAATTCATGACAATTACCGTGACAGAGACGGAAATTATGGAAGGCATGCTGAAATCCAACAGGCATGGACATGTCGTATGCACCCAGGGCGGCGAATCTGTAGCCGGACTCAAAAAGGCGCTTGGGGCAGGCATGCTCGAGAAGGATATGAATTTCGTGGTAGATTCGACCTCTCACCAGCTCAAGTTCTCGGGTTTCCAGCAGATGTATTTCGATGACAGCTTTGCCCCTGAATACGGGGTTGTTGTAAACGACGAATACAGGAATACACCTGTCGGACTGGAACTTGATCCCATAAAAGTTGCAGAGTATCTTGGCCTCCAGAAAAAGGGCTAGGAATCAACACTGAATAAACAGAGATATCAAGGGAGGAAAAGAATGGTAAAGAACTTTATGTTTTCATCAGAATCAGTGACGGAAGGCCATCCCGATAAGGTTTCCGATCATATTTCGGATGCGGTTCTTGACGAGATACTGGCCCATGACACTGCAGCGCGTGTTGCCTGTGAAACTCTTGTAACTACAGGTCTTGTTGTCGTTGCGGGAGAAATAACGACTAAACATAATTTCGATGTCCAGCGTGTAGCCAGACAGACAATAAAAGAGATCGGCTATACGGACAGCGGTATGGGGTTTTCATGGGATACCTGCGGTGTAATGGTTACCCTGGACAAGCAGTCGCCCGATATCGCACAGGGAGTGAACGAGGGTGAAGGCCTTTTTGCGGAGCAGGGTGCGGGAGACCAGGGTATGATGTTCGGTTTTGCCTGCGATGAAACCCCGACACTTATGCCGGCACCCATATTTTATGCACAGGGGCTTTCTAAGAGACTTTCCGATGCCAGGAAACAGGGCATCCTAGAATTTCTGAGGCCGGACGGCAAAACTCAGGTCACGGTAGAATATAAGGATGGGGTTCCAAAACGGATTGATGGTATTGTCATTGCGGCACAGCATAATGAAGACATCAGCTATGACAAGCTGAAAGAAGGCATCATCGAAGAGGTGATTAAAAAGATAGTCCCGAATGAGCTGATAGATGACAATACCAAGTATTATATAAATGCAACAGGCAGGTTTGTCCTTGGCGGTCCGCATGCCGACTGCGGTTTGACGGGCAGGAAGATCATAGTTGATACCTATGGCGGGTTCGCACCTCATGGCGGCGGTGCTTTTTCCGGAAAGGACCCTTCCAAGGTCGACCGCAGCGCAGCATACATGTCGCGCTATATTGCCAAGAACATTGTAGCTGCGGGTCTTGCTAAGAAATGTACGGTGCAGCTGGCCTATGTAATCGGTGTGGCCGATCCCGTATCCGTCATGATTGACACATGGGGCACTTCTACTGTTCCCGAAGAAAAGCTCTCGTCAATGGTGAGAGAAATATTCCCGCTTAAACCAAGGCGTATAATCGAGGCGCTTGATCTGCTCAGACCGATATACAAGAAGACGGCAGGTTACGGCCACTTCGGCAGGAATGAGCCTGAATTCACATGGGAAAAGACCGACAAGGTCGAAGCCCTAAAAAATCTGGCCTGATAAAGGAGCAGATAATGGCCCGCAAAACCAACACAAGGATTCTGGATTATTCAGAACTCAAATGCAAGATTGCCGATATTGAGCTTGCCGAATTCGGAAGGAAGGAAATTGAGATTTCCGAACATGAAATGCCGGGACTGATGGCCCTCAGAAAAAAGTACGCTAAGAAAAAGCCGCTTAAAGGGGCGCGGATTACCGGCAGCCTTCATATGACTATCCAGACGGCAATCCTTATTGAAACGCTGAAAGATCTGGGTGCAGATGTGCGCTGGGCCTCATGTAACATATTTTCAACTCAGGATCATGCGGCTGCGGGTATTGCTGCTTGTGGCACTCCCGTCTTTGCATGGAAAGGCGAGACGCTTGAGGAATACTGGGAGTGCACGCTTCAAGCACTCAGCTTTCCCGAAGGAAAAGGACCCAATCTGATTGTTGACGACGGCGGCGATGCAACGCTTATGGTCCACAGGGGTTATTATGCCGAGAAAAATCCGAAAATTCTTGACGAACCGACTGAGAATAAAGAGCTTCAAATAATAAATGCCATCCTCAAGCGCCAGTTGAAGAAAGATAAAACATTCTGGCACAGGATGGTCAAGGATATCAGGGGTGTCTCGGAGGAAACGACAACAGGGGTACACAGGCTCTATCAGATGAAGGAAAGGGGAGAGCTTCTGTTCCCTGCCATTAACGTCAATGATTCGGTTACGAAATCCAAATTCGATAATCTCTACGGCTGCAGGGAATCGCTTGCGGATGGAATCAAACGTGCAACCGATGTCATGATTGCAGGAAAGGTCGTGTGTGTTTGCGGATACGGCGATGTAGGCAAAGGCTGTGCAAAATCCATGCGCGGTTTCGGCGCCAGAGTGCTTGTTACTGAGGTTGATCCTATATGCGCGCTTCAGGCGGCTATGGAAGGATTCGAGGTGACAACTGTTGAAGACGCGCTGAAAGAGGCCAATGTCTTTGTAACGGCAACCGGCAACTGCGAAGTGATTACGCTCGAGCATATGGAAAAAATGCTGGATCAGTCTATTGTCTGCAACATCGGACATTTCGACAATGAAATACAGGTGGACAGGCTGAACACAAAGAAAGGCGTTAAAAGGGTGAACATAAAACCGCAGGTGGATAAATACATATTCCCTGACGGGCACAGCATCTACCTTCTCGCAGAAGGAAGGCTGGTAAACCTGGGATGCGCCACGGGTCATCCCTCCTTTGTCATGTCGAACTCGTTTACGAACCAGACGCTTGCCCAGATCGAACTATGGTCGAATAAACATAAGATTGATGTCATCACGCTGCCGAAAGCTCTTGATGAAGAGGTTGCAAGGCTTCACCTGGGCAAGCTCGGTGTGAAGCTTACAAAATTAACCAAGAAGCAGGCGGATTATATCGGGGTCAGACCAGAGGGCCCGTTCAAGCCGGATCATTACAGGTATTAAAAAAGCGCCTTAGAGGCGCTTTTTTAATACCAGAATTATTTTGAAAGGATAATTTTATGGAGAATAAAAACCTGACTTTTATTGAGGCCTCTTCAATTGTTACTGGATACGGCATAGGCGGAGGGGTAATGGCCGCACCATATCTGGCCTCTCTTTCCGGTATTATTCCCACTCTCATTATCCTGTTGCTGGCATTCGGCATCAGCCTGATATTTCATCTGATGACTGCTGAAATCATGTTGAGGGACGGTCACAATGAACAGATAATAGAAATGTTCAGCAAGTACATGCTGAAGGGTACAATAACAAAATATATATTGTGGTTTCTGTTCGCCGTAATAGTTCTCTCTTTCATAGCGAGCCTTTCAGCATTTATTGCGGGCGGGGGAGAGAACATAAACAATCTGTTCCCTGCCATTCCACTATGGGCCGCCCACTGTATTGTTTATCTTATTGCGGCGGGCGTTGTATTTTTCGGTCTGAAAGCCATAGGCATAAGCGAAAAGTATGGTGTTTCGGCGATATTTGTATTCGTGATAATCCTGCTTATCGCCTCACTAAGACACGGTCTCTCCTTCAGGCCCGAAGTTACTGGGGCGTTCAAATACCAGATGGCCCTGTTCGGTATGATGATGTTCAGCTTTTTCGCCCTGTTTTCGGTTCCACAGGTTGTTAAGGGGCTCTCATGGAACAAAAAGCTCATACCGAAGGCCGTGGCTTTCGGTATGGCTTTGAACTGCATCATCATATTTGCCATTGTCATGATCTGTGTAGGTGCTTCCGGCCATGTAACCAGGTTCGCCATGAACGGCCTGGCAAATTCTATCGGCGGCTGGATTAAGTATTTCAGTTCACTCTTCGTTCTGCTGGCAATGCTAACCACATACTGGTCGGTTTCTTTTGCCCTGGCTGTGGTAGTGCAGGAAAGGCTTGGCTGGGGACAGAGAATTTCATGGCTTGTGGCGACGCTCCCCTCATTTATCGTCGTCATATCAAGGGCCACCGATTTTCTGGGTTTCATGCAGATTGCAGGCGGAACGATAGCAATCCTTATAGTTATAATGATGATACCTCTTTATAATATCGTAAAAAAGCAGGGTGCAGTAAAAGAACCTGAATGGCAGCTTGACTTTTTCGGCAAACCTGTCTTTCAGGCGCTGGTGATAATCGCATTCATATTGATGGCTGCCGGTTCGCTTGTAAAGGTGGACTAGTCCTGCAGGATATTTTCAGGCGGACGCCGTAAACCTTTGAAGAACAGAAGGGCTGTCAGGGATTTTTAAAATATAGATTTGCCGCTTGAAGGAATCAAAGAGAGCATCCAGGATAAGCCTCTTTCATCTGCGGCAATCAATGCCCAGCCATGAAAATCATCGTTATCCGTTTTTTATATAAAGAACTCTTTTCTTTTTCCCCGGATATACCGATTTAAATTTCAAAGACATAATTAAATAGCGGAGGATATATGAGGATTCTTGTCACAGGCGGTGCAGGGTATATAGGAAGTCATACAGTACTTGAACTTTTGAAGGCCGGGTTTGAAGTTGTCGTAGTTGACAACCTTTCAAACAGCAAGGAAGAATCATTGAAACGGGTCAGCGAACTTGCAGGAAAAACCGTCGATTTCTATAAAGCCGACCTGCTTGATATGGATGCCTTGAGATCGATATTTTCAAAATATGAAATTGAAGCGGTCATACACTTTGCTGGGTTGAAGGCTGTCGGCGAGTCTGTGTCAATTCCTCTTCACTATTATCACAATAATATTACGGGAACGCTCATGCTCCTCGAAGCGATGAAGGATGCAAATGTCAAGAATATTGTTTTCAGCTCCTCGGCGACCGTCTATGGAGATCCTGAGCATATCCCGATTACGGAGGAGGACAAGCTCGGTCCCACCAATCCATATGGAAGAACAAAATATATGATAGAGGAAATAATGAAGGATCTCCATGCCTCCGATAATTCATGGAATGTTATCCTGCTGAGATATTTCAATCCTGTCGGGGCCGATAAGAGCGGGAGGATAGGGGAAGATCCCAATGGCATTCCGAACAACCTCATGCCTTTTATTTCGCAGGTTGCCGTCGGGAAATTAAAGGAGTTGAGCGTTTTCGGAAATGACTATCCTACCCATGACGGCACGGGAGTACGCGATTATATTCATGTAGTTGATCTGGCGATTGGTCATATAAAAGCAATAGGGAAATTAAAAGAAAAGCCGGGAGTGGCGATATACAATCTTGGAACAGGACAGGGCTACAGCGTCCTTGATATGGTCAAGGCTTTTGAAAAGGCGTGCGGCAAAAGAATACCATATAGATTCACAGGCAGAAGACCTGGAGATATAGCCATCTGTTATGCAGATCCTGCGAAGGCATTAAGAGAACTTGAATGGAAGGCCGAACTCGGGCTTGAGAGGATGTGTGAAGATTCATGGCGGTGGCAACTGATGAATCCTCGAGGATATTGATAGAGAAATTTATTTCCCCAGGCAGCACAGGAATTCCATTAGTTGCTGACATCTAACATGTCAGAATGGTTAATTACGGTTGTTGTGTAAAATTTTGGCCCTCATTATCAACAGGTTAGGCAATATTCGTGCTGGAAATAACATTTGGCATGTCTGTTGCTTATTACTACATAATTGCATATTTATTTCAGTTATCTTATGCTGCTGCGGTCTGAATGCAATACTCACCTGATGGTGAGAAATTTATTATGTTATAACATCAGATCCGCAGTCAGCAGTATTGTTTTACCTCATGCCGTAGAGGATATTTTCTCAAGCCTGAGAACACATTTAGAAGGCTATACCTTGTTGAACTTTATATAGTGTGGTAATGCTGGTATATAATATAGTTTTTAATTTCAATTGCCGATAAAATATATCAGGATTTCAAGTTTAAAATTGGAGGTGATCTTTCATGGACGAGAGAAGGAAAAATGCCCGCACCAGCGTAAATCTGAAAGTCATATACATGGGAGATTCAATGAAGTACTGCAGGGGGAAGGTGAACAATATAAGCAAGGAAGGTATGTTCATTCAAACGGAATCTCCACATGATGTCGGGATTTATATTCTTGCAAGTATCGATGTTGACAACATGGGCCGGATAGTATGGGCACAGGGTCGTGTCACAAGAAAATCAAATAACGGTATGGGTATAGAGTTTACAAGAACAGATACGAGAGGAATAGATTCGATTATATCCAACTGGGGAATGCCTTATTAGGGGCATCCCCCTGACTTTATATTTACTTGCCTATTTTCCCGATACAACAAAACCTTGTTCAATATACATGGTCGCATACGTAATGAGTACTATGGCGCTGTTTTTAACTGTCTGAATAACGACAGCTGTGCCGGCATAGGCATTTATATCTTTGGTGGTCTTTCCATCTTTGACAGGGACGTCTTTATAAATATTCAGGATATTGCCGGGCTTGAGACCATCGGATGTACCCCGGTCAATAAATACCAAATCTCCGTTTCCTCCTCCTGAGGCATTGTGCCATACGTCAATGATTACTGATTCTCCGAAGCCTTTATTTTCAGACAGATCTAGTGTCAAGGGCTTTACCCCGGTAATATCATCATCGACAAGATCGTTTCCGCTAATCTCCTGATAGGAATAGGTAACAGTGCAGATAGCTATATCTTTTTCAACATTGTCCACTTTAGCAAGGGCAACAATTTTATAAAGATAGCCATAGACTTCATCATCCACTTTCACGTCGTTCTGCAAAGATTTTATTACCAGAACTTTTCCAGGCTTTGCGTCAGGGAATCCTTTGATCAGTATCTGGTCATCTGTTGTGGACAAATCGCCGTTTTCAACCTTTTTCAAAACACGGCCTTTTAATTTCAATGGATTGTCGGAATAGATAAGCGTTGAAAATTCAGGTGATAATACAATGGACCTTCCTTTCATTTTGGAAAAATCATCAAACGAGAAGATCCTTTCTCCTGAGGTCTTGTCATAAGGAATAACTTTTATGGATGTCACGCCATTCTGGCTGAAAATTACAATCTTATCCCCGGGATAAATGAGGTGAGGATTTGTTATCTTATCATTCTCTGCCCAGACGAGCGGCCATTTCCAGGGTGTCTTCAGGTATTTGTTGGAAATATCCCAAAGAGTGTCGCCTTTCTTGACCGTATGAACAATTTCCGAATCATCCGCCCAGGCCGCACCGAATGCCAGCAGGAAAAAAAAGCCGGTAATTAGAGGAATAACCTTCTTCAAGTCGTACCCTCCTTTATTGCACAGGTTTTGTACTTAGATGCTTTATCGGTTTTGAATGTGCCATTCTTGAATAATTATTGCAAGATTAAATGGTTTTAAATATATATTTGTTGAATGAATGATCAGGGAATGTACGGTCAGGCGCATCTGTTTGTAGCCGCAATAAGGATTTTAGAGCATGGCAAGGGAATATCTCCTTCGTTAAAAGAGATATCCGATACTCTCAATCTTTCCCGGGAGGAAACCGCAAGAATTTCAAGACGGCTTGATGATGCAGGAATTATCGGGACTGCGATCAGTGGAACAGAAGAGAGGTTTTATATAAAGGACCATCTACTGATCGAAAACATTCCGAAGGAAGTTAAAACGCCTGCGATGATGGAAGAGATACTGCGCGTCAAGGCTGAAAAAGAGGCAAAGCTCAGTCAGATAGAAGGAATGATGAAAAAAGGTCCTGCGAAGCAGGATCTATTCCTTGAACTGGATAAGGCGCTGAAAGACCCATCGGCTGTAAAAAAGAAACCGAATCCTCTGGATTAGCTTTTTATCATAGGGAATTCATTGACCAGACTACTGCCCGTCTGTTTTCCTTCAAAGTGAGAGGATATCTGGAGCCATACACATGACCCGGCCAGATAAGAGTATCATCCGGCAGATCGAGAAGCATTGCGAGGCTTTTTTTTATGGACGTGCTGCTGCCGTGAGGTATGTCTGTCCGGCCTATTCCACCTGTGAACATAGTATCTCCTGAGATAAGGTTGCCATCCCAGTAAAGGCAGATGGAACCCGGTGAGTGGCCCGGCGTGTGCAATATGCGGATGATTGTTCCGCCCAGAGCGATCTCATCGCCATCCTTAAGCGAAAAATTTGTTTTCGGAGGCTTTTTGCCAGCCATCACGGATGATATCAGAGTGTTAGTCAGACGATAGAGTGGTTTGTTTTCAAGCTTGTGCGCTTTAATCGGGCTCAGTCTGCCTACAAAGGGGTTCCCCTGCGTGTGATCAAAATGAATATGCGTGTTGATCACCGATTTTATTTTGAGCGGGTCTTCTATTGATGAAGAAATCTCTCTTGCAGGATCGATGATGATGCATTCTCCTCTATCGTGATCCGCCAGTATGTAACTTAAAAGGCTGAAATAGCGGGATTCAAACGGTATTACCTTTATCATCGGCCTGTGCTTGATTCCATGAAGGAAAGGGCATTTTTCAAACGCGGAATAACCCTGGGGCCGAGAGTCGATATGATCTCGAATATTCCGGGCGAAGCCGTTTTGCCTGTCAGTGCGATCCTTATTGGCTGGGCGAGCTGCTTGAACTTGATGCCGCATTTTTCAAGGACACCGGCAAAGACACCTTCGGTAATTTTTCTGTCTGCAAGGTCTACATGCTCAAGGCCTGAGATCAATTCCCTGAAAACCGGGATCATGTCCGGAGTCAGGAATTTATTTTTGAGCTCAGGCGATTCATCTATTTCCTTAAAATAGAAATCTCCGAAATCGAGCATGTCTTTCAAGGTATGTGTTCTTTCCCGTACATCTTCAACTACATGTTCGAGATAATCATCACTTACGGGGTCAAGCCCGGCTTTTATTGCAAACGGTCTGAGAAGTTTTGCCAGCCTTTTTACATCCCCGGTTTTTATGTAATGGTGGTTGAGCCACAGTAGCTTTTCAGGATTGAATACAGCAGCACTTCTGCCGACATCTTTGATGTCAAAGAGCTCCACGAGTTCATCCATCGTAAATATCTCCTGGTCACCGTGCGCCCATGAAAGCCTGACCAGATAATTTACAAGTGCCTCGGGAAGATACCCCATTTCCTTGTAGGCCATTACCGATGTGGCACCGTGGCGCTTCGAAAGCCTAGTCTTGTCCGAACCCAGTATCATGGGGACATGCGCGAATACGGGATGAGGAAAACCAAGCGCATCATACAGGGCGATCTGGCGGGGGGTGTTGTTAACATGATCATCGCCTCTGATGACATAATTTATGTTCATGGTTGCATCGTCTATCACTACAGTGAAATTATAGGTGGGCATGTTGTCTGATCTTAGAATTATGAGATCATCCAGTTCGGAATTGTCAACGCTGATTGTCCCTTTTATGACATCTTCAAAGGAAGTTGTCCCGGTTTTGGGTGAGGCGAACCTGACAACACGGCCGGGTCCCGGGCCCAGCTTCTTGTTTCTGCATGTCCCGTCGTACTTAGGTTTTCCGCCGGTTTTAAGGGCTTCCTCGCGTTTCAGTTCAAGGTCTTCGGGCGTACATTCACACCAGAACGCGCGGTCATTTTTAATAAGCTGTTCCACATATTCCCTGTAAATATCGAGCCTTTTTGACTGGAAGAAAGGGCCTTCGTCCCAGTTGAGGTTAAGCCATTCCATTGCCTGAAGGATTTTCTCTGTATATTCGTCGGTTGAACGCAGGGCATCGGTATCTTCAATCCTCAGAATGAATTTTCCGCTTGTATGCCTTGCGTAAAGCCATGCGAAAAGGGCTGTTCTTGCGCCGCCTATATGAAGGTGGCCGGTCGGTGAAGGCGCGAATCTTGTTCTTATTTCTGTCATCTTAATCACCTGCCACGGATTTTATATAATTGAGGAGGCCGCCCTTCTTCAGCAAGGCCGCTTCTCTTTCAGAAACCGTTAGTTTTCCTGCGATGCTGTTTCCTGATGAGGTATTATCAATCTTTATCCGGCCTGTTCCGTCAAGTGCTCCTAGAATTCCGGATATCTGAATTTTATCCCCGCTCCTTATGGAATGATATGAACTCTCATCGATTGTAACAGGCAGTATGCCGAAGTTGATCAGATTGGCACGGTGGATCCTGGCAAACGTTATTGCAAGTACGGCCTTTATCCCCAGATACATGGGTGCGATTGCCGCATGTTCCCTTGATGATCCCTGGCCATAGTTGTTTCTTGCCAGTACGCAGCCTGCGCCGGCAGCAATCGCCCTTTCTGAAAAATTACTGTCAATGCCTGAAAAGACGTATTTCGAAATCTTTTCAATGTTTGACCTCAGCGGCAATATCTTAGAGCCTGCCGGCATGATGTCATCGGTTGTTATATTGTCTTCAAGCTTGAGCAGGACCTCTAATTCGACTGAATCTTCCATTGCGCCTCTTTTGGGGAAAGGCTTTATGTTCGGCCCCCTCGTGATTTCGATATTTCTATCAGCCGGGGGTGGAATAATCATTGAATCATCGACTGAAAAAACGGCAGGAATTTTTATTTCCGGATAAATCCCGAGATCTCTCGGGTCTGTCAATACCCCTGCAATCGCAGAAGCTGCTGCCACTTCAGGGGATACCAGATAGATTTCCGCGTCCTCTGTCCCGGAGCGGCCCTTGAAATTCCGGTTGAAAGTCCTTAGTGACACGCCTTTTGTTCTGGGGGACTGGCCCATGCCTATGCAAGGGCCGCATGCGCTCTCCAGAATTCTTGTCCCGGCTGCGATTATATCAGTGAGCGCACCTGTCTCGGCCAGCATTGTAAGTACCTGTTTCGATCCGGGTGCGATGCCCAGGCTTACATCGGGATGAACAGTCTTCCCCTTAAGGACCGCTGCAACGGTGAGCATATCTTTGAGTGATGAGTTCGTGCACGAGCCTATGAGCGCCTGATCGACCTTTTTACCCTTAAGCGCGGATATTTTTTCCACTCTGTCGGGACTGTGAGGGCATGCCGCCATAGGTTCAAGGTTGCTCAGGTCGATTTCAATCAATTCATCATATGAAGCATTATCATCTGCCTTCAGTTCCATCCATTTCTCGCCCCTCTTCTGTGCGACAAGAAAGGCCCTGGTAATCTCGTCGCTCGGGAATATTGACGAGGTCGCACCGAGTTCGGCCCCCATGTTTGTAATGGTGGCCCGCTCCGGGACGCTAAGGCTTTTTACGCCTTCTCCGGTATATTCGATTATCCTGCCGACGCCGCCTTTGACTGTAAGCCTTCTCAGTACCTCCAGTATGATGTCCTTGGCGCTGACCCAGGGCGAAAGACTGCCTGATAGTTTTATTCCGAGTATCTTAGGCTTCGGGATATAAAAGGGCATTCCGGCCATTGCTGCAGCTACGTCAAGACCTCCTGCGCCTATAGCCAGCATTCCTATGCCGCCTCCGGTCGGGGTGTGGCTGTCTGAGCCGAGCAGTGTTTTGCCAGGTATTCCGAACCGCTCAAGATGCACCTGATGGCATATGCCGTTTCCGGGTCTTGAAAAATAGATGCCGTATTTTGCCGCGATGTCCTTAAGAAAACGGTGGTCGTCCGCATTTTCGAAACCGGTCTGGAGCGTGTTATGGTCCACATAGCTGACCGAAAGCTCGGTTCTGACTGCGTCGATCCCTATGGCCTCGAACTCCAGATAAGCCATGGTGCCTGTTGCATCCTGAGTGAGCGTCTGGTCTATCCTTAACCCAATTTCATCCGGTGTTTCATCTACCTTGTGGGCATTGATAATTTTTTGTGCTGCCGTATAAGCCATGATGACCTCTTAAATGGTTTTAAAAAGTGAATTAATGTCTAATTGATAAGACCGTCTCAGTCAATGACATTCGGGGGCATTTTCAGAAAGCCTATAGTTTATTTCAAATATAACCGAAGAGTATTTCTAAACAATAAGCGGGATGGTTATGAAGATAGAAATACTCGGATGCAGTGGTGCCGTGGCAAAAGGATTCAATACTACTAGCATACTGATAAACGGGGAAGTTCTGGTAGATGCTGGCTCGGCTGCCTCTGTTCTTGATACTAAAAGACTTTCGGGCATCAGTCATATCCTTTTGACCCATTCCCATATAGACCATATAAAGGAACTCCCTTTCATCCTTGACGTTGTATGTTTCGGCAAAGGAAAGGGCGTCGACATATGGGGAAGCGGAATTACATTGAATGCAATAAGAAAACACCTGTTTAACGGTACAATATGGCCGAAGCTGAAGCAACTTGAACTTGACGGATCCTTATGCAGAATTCATACGCTGCCTGCAGACACCTTCAGCCTTAATGGATTATGCGCAAAGGGGATAAAAGCCCAACATATAAGCGGGGCAAAATCCTTTATGATTTCTGAAGGCGACAAGCATGTCATATTCAGCGGAGACACCTCATACACACCTGGACTGTTCAATCTTGCCGCTTCCCTTGCATCAAAGCTTAAACTGTTTTTCGTGGAAACTTCATTTCCTGATAAGATGCATGAGGTTGCAAGACTTACCGGGCATATGACTCCGGCAGTTATCGGCAGGGAATTGAACCGCTTGAGCTTCTCGAAGGTGATTGCATACCATATCAAACCGCGTTATTTTAAAGATGTGATAAGAGATATACCTGAAGGAATGGGATATATAAGGGGAGGGGAGGTATTCAACCTTTGACGGAAATTCTGGATATTGCAAAAAAGGACGGAAGATGGACTGAATGTCCGGCCTGCAAGGAAATAAGCATAACCGAAAAGCTAAAAGAAAATCTAAGCATCTGTCCGCACTGCGACTTTCATTTCAGGGTGGGTCCCAGGGACCGCATGACGATTACATGCGGCAAGGACGGCTTCTCTGAAATCGATCTGTCTTTATCGGGCAAAAACGTTCCAGCCGGGGAAGAAGGTTTCAAGTGCTACAATGCCGCCATCAAGGGTGAACCTTGCATAATCGGCGTGATGGATTTCAGTTTCATGGGCGGCACCATGGGAACGGCTCTTGGACAGTCCGTGATGTCGATGCTCGATTATTCATCCGCTGAAAAAACTCCTGCAATAATATTCTGCGCTTCTGGCGGGGTCAGGGTTCAGGAAGGAATATGGGGGCTTATGCAGATGATAAGAACCGTGTACAGAAAAAACATATCAACTGCACCTCTGATAACCGTTTATACAGACCCGTGTTATGGCGGGGTCACCGCAAGCTTTTCGTCTCAGGCGGATTTTATTATTGCTGAACAGGGTGCAAGAATCGGCTTTGCCGGGCCGAGAGTAATCGAGACTACAACTCATGCCGAACTGCCCGGAGATTTTCAGACGGCATCCCGCACGTTGTCAAACGGGTTTGTCGATGCCGTGGTTCACAGGCGGGAGATACCGCAAACGCTTTATTATATTCTCAAATGGCTCTAGAAAATATTGACCAGAACCGGTGGATTCCCGGTCTGGAGAGGGTCAGAAAAGCCCTTGATATCCTGGGGCATCCTGAAAAAAGCTACCGGCATGTACTTGTCGGAGGCACAAACGGCAAGGGTTCAGTATGCGTTTATCTGGAGAGACTCCTTTCTGAAGCAGGCTTAAGAACCGGCGTTACCATGTCACCTCATATAAGCAGCTATACCGAAAGATTCAGGATAAACGGGCGCGATTCGACGGAAAAAGAGATCAGTGACACGGAAAAAGAAATCGCCCCTCTTCTTGACGGGATCGGTCTTACATATTTTGAGATGACCGTCGTGCTGGCTGCAAGGCTTTTTCAGAAGGCAGAAGTCGATGTCGGCATATTCGAGATCGGACTGGGCGGAAGGCTTGATGCCGCAAATGTGCTTGATCCCGCCCTTTCGGTAATAACCAATATTTCACTTGATCATACCGACTATCTCGGTTCAAGCATATCCGAGATAGCAGCGGAAAAAGCAGCCATTGCAAGAAGCGGAAGGCCTCTTGTGACATCAGCCGCAGAAGGGCTTGATGTCATTAAAGATTATGTTGAAAAGATCGGTTCGCAACTGATAGTCGTGCACAAACCGGTGGGATTCAAGCCCGGAATCGAGGGTTCTTGTCAACCTCTCAATGCCGCCCTTGCGATAAGGGCCTTCAACGAACTCGGGTTCGAACTCGATGCGGACAGCATGAAGTCCGCAATCTCTTCTGCATGGCTTCCCGGCAGAATCGAACATGCCGGAAAGGTCATACTTGATGTAGCGCATAACAGCGCTTCTATGCTATGCCTGTCCGAGTATCTGAGGAAAAGGAAATTTTCAGGCATTGGAGTGCTGGGCATCCTGAAAGATAAAGATTATGCCGCTATGACGAAGATGCTTTCAAGCGTCTGTTCAAAGGTTAATATCGCCCCTCTCGATTCGCCAAGGTCATGGGGTGAACAAGAGATAGGGCAGGTCGCGGGAACAGGGAATGTTTATGTATTTACTTCAATGACAGATGCTTTTAATGAAGCATTTGAAATGTCTGAAGAGATTGTTGTAACAGGTTCATTCTACACAGTTGGCGAGATAAGGGAATATTTGATATGCAAAGGCTGGCTTATTTATGGGCGATCATAACAATTTTTCTTCTGCCGGTATCTCTTTTCGGCGAAGACCTCGATATTGAAGCCGACAAGATAGAGAAAACAGGCGACAGGATTGAAGCCTCGGGTAATGTTGTTCTCAGAAGCAAAGAAGGCATGACGCTTACTTCCAATTACGTTATCTATGATGCCCGGAGCAACGACATATCGGCATCGGGAAACTGCTACCTGAAGGACGTCAAGGGAGAGATCAGGGCGGAATCGGTCACATACAATATCAGGAGAAAAGATGCATATGTGACTGACGGCTATGTCTATGGATATGAAGAGCCTTTCAAGGTATGGGGGAGCAAAATCACCCGCTACAGCAACAACGTATACCTCGGGGACGAGATAAGATACAGCCCGTGTACGTCGGTAACTCCTTCATGGTCCATCAAATCAAGCCATCTTGATATCCCTGTCGAGGGATACGGTGAAGCAAGACATGCCTGGTTTTATGTCAAGGACGTGCCGATATTTTATTTTCCCTACCTCTATTTTCCGGCAAAGCTTGAAAGGCAGACAGGCATACTCTTTCCCAAAGTCGGCAGCATGAGCGATACGGGATTGTATGGCGGACTGCCCATATATTTCACCCTCGGACGTTCGGCCGATGCGACGGTAACCCCCACATGGCTTGAGAAACGAGGATGGCTGATGGCGGGTGAGCTCAGATATGCGCTGGATTACAATAGAAAGGGTTATCTGTATCTCGAAGGCTTGAGGGACAGAGAGGGGGGAGATGTCACGACATCAGGCGTTGAACCCATTATCCCATACAGCAGGTGGTATGTTAAGGCCAGCAACACCGGAGGCGATCTTACCTGGAATATAAATCTGCCGAGCAATGCCGATTATTTCAGAGACATCGGGCCTCTCTATCCGTTTGAAGCCGATAAGGAAACATTCTGGGTCGGCGAACAGCAGAGCAGAAAAGAGGACTCGATATCCCGTGTTGAATGGCTGAAGACCTATGGGAAATTCATGTTCGATGTTTCGGGACAATGGAAAAAGGATCTGACTACATCCGACAACAGCTACACGATACAGCAGCTGCCGAGTGCAAGGATAAAGATGGGCCAGTTGAAAATTCCCAAAACGCCGCTTTATATTTCGGCCGATGTAAATTCAATATATGTTTATTCGGAAAATTCCGCACGGGGCATAAAAGATTATGCGAACGCGGAAGTGTCGCTTCCCATCAATCTCATGCCGTATGTAACCATCAGGCCTTTCTATCAGCAGATATACAGGGACACGCATTTCACACAAAAGAGCGAGAAATATGAGGATTTTGACAGCGATATAGAAGAGAACTGGAACAGGAGGGGAATCACACTGACGTCATCCATTTACAGCCCCAAGTTCTATAAAGGATGGTATCATCAGATAATCCCTTCAGTGGACTGGACCGGCATGTGGAAATTTGGCGGCAGTTACGATGTACTGCCAACCGATCCGGACTACCCTTATCCGATAATTCTTTCAGGTGACGGTTGGCAGAATTACAATGACATCAAGCCTGCGCTGTCAAATTATATCAGGGATGAAAAGGGAAACTCGATACTCGAGTTGACGCTCAGCGCGATATACAGCTTCGTGTATGAAGACTGGGGATACTATGAGGGAGTGTTCAGGTTCCGTCCATGGTCCTGGCTCTATTTTGAACATAGAAATATTTTCGGAGAAGACGAGGATAACGCATTCATCTCAAAGCAGAACAAGACACAGCTTACCTTCAATGACAGGAGAACCGACTCATTGTCTCTGACTTCCGAATATTTACGGTCTGATACAGGAGACAGCTCGAACAACCTTTATGGAAATGCAAAAGTGCTTGTTATCAATGGACTGTGGCTCTTTTTCGAAGGCAAATATAACTTTACGGACGACAGGTTCGAATTCTTCAGGCAGGGGGTTGACTATCAGTCCCAGTGCTGGGGAATAACGGGTTCCGTACAGGTTGAGCCCTCATATGACCTGGATGCGACTCAAACAGTACCGACTAAGACGATATTCGCCCTCACGGTCAAACTGCTCGGCCTCGGTGATATTTCCGGCAAGCACAGTGAATCATCCGATTAGGATAATCAGCCGTGATACCTTCAAAAAAATGGGCATATGATCTTATACGGCTGAAGCAGATGCCGCAGCACATCTTAAATCACAGCATGGCAGTGGAAAGGATTGCCGTGGAAATTGCCTCTCGCCTGCCGGATAAAATTGATATCAGGCTGGTTGAGACGGGAGCACTTCTCCATGATATATGCAAGATTGATTCGATCCGCACGGGAGAAGATCATGCGAAAATGGGAGGCAGGCTTCTTGAAATACTCGATTGCCCTGAAGTGGCTTCAATTGTCAGGCAGCATGTGCACCTTGAATCTGATGAACTGAATGAGGCCATGATAGTTCACTATGCGGATAAAAGGGTGATGCATGAGGAGGTGGTATCTCTCTCAAGGCGCTTTGTCGATCTTATGGAAAGATACGGGAAAGATAAAATGAGAAAGGAACGGATATCAAATCTCTATTTAAGGAGCATCGAGATAGAAAAGATAATATTTAAAGCAACCGGAATCGATGCTGAGGGTTCGGACGACTTATGCCCGAGAGGAGATAACAGTTCCCTCGGCACCATATGAAATAACCGTCAACCGGGCTCGTTTACAAACATGCTGTCGGCAACAGATAACCGTCCGGATGTTTCTTATTTTTTCTTCAATCTTTCAAGCGCCATTACAAGTGAAAATTTTATCCTGGCGAAAGAATCTGAAAATGCAGCCATATCCTTTCCTTTCAGAACAGGGGGTTCCGCATTCAAGTCTCCAAGGCTTAAAGCCTTTATGCTTAAAGAAAATTCCGCCAGATATTTTGATACCTTTATGGATATCAATAGCGAGAGCACAATGGAAATAATGATGCCGGCGCAGGCCAGCAGAAGCAATTTTTTCAATACAGCCGAAGACTCTTTGTTCATATAATCAACCTGAGAACTGATCAGGTCTTTTTCCCAGGTTTTCGGTTTCAGACCGATAATGAACATATCCGGCTGATAGGGCACGACTGCGACCATGTAGTCTTTAGATTTGATAAAGTCCGGTTTCGGGGCTTTCATCTGCGCCAGGATCCCCTTTGCCTGGTCGAGCAATCCCGGGATGCTGTAGATGTATTTTCCATTATCAGCTTTATTGGTTGAAGAAATAATCTGAAGATTTTGAGGGTTTACGGTCATTATCTCGGCCCATGAGGGCGGCAGTTTGATTGTTTCATAAGATGTCGGGGGGATGTTCTGGATGATTGACGACATGATCCTGGTGTTTTCCATGTAGAGTTTTTCAGTGGCTCCATCCATGTTTATTTTTCCAATTGATGAGAGTTCGTATAAAACTGCGGCCATGGACCCTGCAAGGATTATGATGAAGCCGGCCATTGTTATGATAAATACTTTTATTTTCATGATTTGCCTTCCTCGGTCTTGATCCAGATGGTCATCATGTTCAGGAATTTGAGCGCCAGTTCTTCATCCGGTATCTTGTTATGCAGCGTTTCGATGAACGCCGCACGCTGTGCGGTGTCCTCACTGAGAAGGTCCCTTCCCGTTTCTCTTAATGTTTCAGAAATTATGAAGGGCGCTATCGGGCCTATTGTCTGTGTCAGGTTTTTAACAAGCGCCAACGCATACGGGGTGTCCGGCAGGTCTGATTTGTCTTCAGCTGGCCTTGAAGTCTCCTTTTTCGCCTCCTTGATCAGCCCCTGCCTGAAAAGTGTATAAAAAACCTTCATTGCATCGGAATCTGTTATGCCTAAAATTTGAGCAATCTGCGAAATCGACCTTTCTCCGTTTATCTGAGAAAGTATCTTCCATTGAATGGCCTTTAATATAATCTCCTTTTCCCTGGTCTCAGGTTCCAGAGAGAATACAGCAGCGGCGGAGGGAATAAGGGATGCGATTTTTTCCATCTGCCTCAGCCTGTTCTCGGTTTCCTTGAGTATTTCTTCCGTTGGCTGGTTTATGGTAATCAGGTCGGTCGATTCGTCAATAAAGAATTTATAAGTTCCCGAAGACCACAAAGACATTTCATATACAGCCTTAACGCCTTCAATCTGGCCGCATTTTGCATGAACAAGCCTGCCGTCTTTGAAATAGATCGATCCTGTTTCCGCTCCGCTGGTGAGGTAAAGCCTTCCTGCTCCCTTGCCTAGGGAAATTATTCTGACTATCTCAGAGCATCTCGTGGCATCAAGGTTCCCCTGAATATTTTCATTCATTCCAAAACCTCCTTGGCCGGATTTGCCTGTGGTTCTGATTAATTGACACTCTCATACAAAACAGCGTATCGGCACTGAAAAACCAAGTCTTTAACCTGTTATTTAATTAGTGGCCCGGTTAAGCAAAATGCTATCGCGCCGATAAGCTTAATTGAGGGAGCAGACATGATAAACAACATATTAAGGATTGTTTTAAAAAGACTTTTTGCCAGTTTCAGAACAATGAAAGGGTATCTTGGCTATTCAGGAAAAATTGACCTGTCTGGTATCTTTCCTCCGGGCATTGAAGATATTATGAAAAGCAGCGGTTATGAAAACCGGTTCAGGGTTTGCAAATCAGATGATGAATACAACATGGAAGTAAAAGACTATCTTAAATATCACCGGGATTCCTTTTATCTTGATCAGAAAAACAGGGACGGACACTTCAGGGCCTGAACCGGGGGATGTTTATTAATTCTTGAGGATACCTTAACTTTACATTATATTTTTCGTACCAAACCATAGCGGAGGATTGTCTGATGAAAAACCGGGTTGACTCGATATTCAAAGAGGCATTGGAGCTTCATTCTAAGCTGACGGAACTTGTCCCGGTAATAACTGAAGCAGCCTCAGTAATGATAGATTGTATAAAGAATGGCGGAAAGATAATGTTTGCCGGAAACGGAGGTTCCGCAGCCGATTCGCAGCACCTGGCCGCCGAACTTGTCGGCAGATTCATGAAGGACAGAATACCACTGGCCGGGATGGCGCTAACAACCAACACATCGATTATTACGGCAGTCGCCAACGATTATTCATTCGACGATATTTTCTCCAGGCAGGTGCTTGGACTCGGGAAACAGGGCGATATCTTTTTCGGCATATCGACCAGCGGCAATTCACCGAACATACTTAAAGCAATTGAATCGGCCAGATCTGCCGGAATCATCACGATCGGCCTAACCGGCAACGGCGGCGGCAAAATGGCTCAGGCCGTGGATTACCTTATTGACGTGCCCTACAAAGGCAAATCCGCAAGGATTCAGGAGGTGCATATCCTGATCGGCCATATACTGTGCGAACTCATCGAAGATGCTGTATTATCGGTTTGACTTTTATGCAGCCAGACACTACAGAAGCAATACCCATCGGGGGCGTTATGGGCTCGACGGGGGTAGTTGAGGTTCAGGGAGCATGCCGAGGTCTGTCGCCTCGTTAAACAGGCAGGCGCACATAAGTGCAGACGATTACAACTACGCAATGGCTGCCTAGTAACCAGCCACGTCTTACATGACCCTGCCTGTCGGGTTGTGATAAGGCGTCAAATAAGGACAGGAAACCCTTTAACGTTTCGCCTCAGGGCTTTGAAGGGTAATTACTGAGGCTGGGAAGAAACGGGCCTGCCTGCGGGCGCAAAGCTTCCGAGATTTAAAACACAGGACAAGCATGTAGCCGCTCTGTGCCGAAGGCCTTCGGACGGGGGTTCGATTCCCCCCGCCTCCACCATAAAAATGGCTTAAATACTATATTCTATAACCTATGAGTTGTTCCCGTGCTGTTCCCGTATTTTGCTTAACGGGATCACTTTGGTTTCAAGTACAGCTCTTTTTTTAGCGATGTTTGCTTTTGCATATGATTCAACAGATTTGCTGTTTTTCCAGTCACCGGCGATCTGCAAATCAGACATGCTGATTTGACCTTTCCCCCGAAAAATAAGCCATATTTGAAGCGAGTATGATCTGGTAAAAAGGTAAGAGGAGGATCGTACCATGAGGAGAGGGAGATTTGGAGAGGAGCAGATAATCCGGATACTGAAGGAGAGAGAGGCTGGGGTTTCATTACAGGAGATATGCCGCAAGTACGGGATGTGCGAGCA